>NZ_WKZK01000001.1:0-182336 GCF_009680135.1 Eubacterium sp. BIOML-A2 | reverse complement strand
CAGAGGTGGAAGTATGGCAACATATGGAGCTGACTGTTACTAATAGGTCGAGGGCATAACCAAGCAAGGTGATAGGAAATGGATGGATTTAATTCTTTGTATGCAGCTTTGAAGATACATATCTTCATATGGCCCAGTGGCTCAGTTGGTTAGAGCGCCGCCCTGTCACGGCGGAGGTCGAGAGTTCGAGTCTCTTCTGGGTCGTTGCTTATTTACCGTATAGGCTTTTAATTTGGTAAATAGCATTAATTTTGTGGGATCTTAGCTCAGCTGGGAGAGCATCTGCCTTACAAGCAGAGGGTCATAGGTTCGAGCCCTATAGGTCCCACTTAACAAGAATGGATGGATTCCCGAGTGGCCAAAGGGGGCAGACTGTAAATCTGTTGGCGACGCCTTCGAAGGTTCGAATCCTTCTCCATCCACTTGAGAAGTAATTCTCATAAGCCGTAAGGTGAGTGCTGATGTGGCTCAATTCATTAAGATTGACTATGTCAATCGCAGGCAGAGTTCTGATTACAAATCAGTTGCTCTGAGAGGATGTAATTATGCCGATGTGGCTCAATTGGCAGAGCAGCTGATTTGTAATCAGCAGGTTATCGGTTCGAGTCCGATCATCGGCTTTATCTCATTAGAGATAAGAAAAATTTAATAGCGCGGGGTGGAGCAGTCTGGAAGCTCGTCGGGCTCATAACCCGAAGGTCGTAGGTTCAAATCCTGCCCCCGCAACTCAGACTTTTTAAGTCTAATGCCCAGATAGCTCAGTTGGTAGAGCAGAGGACTGAAAATCCTCGTGTCGCTGGTTCGATTCCGGCTCTGGGCATTTTCTTTGCCAAAAAGAAAGACAACTTAATAGGGGCGTGTAGCTCAGGTGGTAGAGCACTTGACTTTTAATCAAGTTGTCCGGGGTTCGAATCCCCGCACGCTCATTCAAAAAAATGCCGCAAATCCTTAAAATACAGAGGGTTTGCGGTATTTTAGTTTTTATGCAGATTGTAATTATCCACAATCTGCGGGCGCGCATTGGTTTCATTCTCCCAAGACAGCTAAAAAGATTGTGGTTATCCCTTATTTTATGGTACCATATAAGAGGGTTATTGGACGGAAAAATTAGACGTAGAAATGGAATTTACGGCGTTAGCCGGAGTATAGGAGTATGAATGGACAATTTATATAAAAAATTGCGGGAATACAGCCGTTCTGATTATTATGGATTTCATATGCCGGGGCACAAGCGGAAAGGAATCCTGACAGGTTGTGATCTGCCGTATTCAATCGATATTACAGAGATAGAAGGATTTGATGATCTGCACCATGCAAGAGGTATTTTAAAGGAGGCAGAAGAGCGTGCTGCTGCATTGTACCATTCTTTAGAGACACATTACCTGATTAATGGCAGTACAACAGGGATCTTGAGCGCTGTAATGGGGTGTACGGCAAAAGGGGACAGAATCTTAATGGCGAGAAACTGCCACAAATCAGTTTACCATGCAGTTTTAATGCATGAACTGAGACCAGTATATATTTACCCGCAATTTTATACAGATATGGAATTAAACGGACCTGTTAAATCAGAGGATGTAGAAAATGCCTTGGATAAGTATGTGGATATCAAGGCGGTGGTAATTACGTCTCCAACATATGACGGAGTTGTATCGGATATAAAATCTATTGCGGCTGTGGTTCACAGGAAGGGGATTCCTTTGATTGTCGATGAGGCTCATGGAGCCCATCTGGGGTTTCATCCATATTTTCCGAAAAATTCAGTATCCCTTGGGGCCGATGTGGTTATACACAGCCTTCATAAAACTCTTCCTGCACTGACACAGACAGCCTTAATCCATATCAATGAAAATAAGAATTTAAAAGAAAATCTGGATATCAGTGGGGAGATCACGCAGTATCTGCATATGCTGCAGACGAGCAGTCCTTCCTATGTACTGATGGCAGGTATAGATGTATGCGTTGAGATGATGTCCTATGAAGGGCATACGTATCTTGATAAATATGCAGTGTTATTAAAGCAGTCACGTGAATTGATGCGAAAATTAAATTGTTTGAAACTACTTGAAACAGAAGTATATGATAAATCTAAGATAGTGATTTCAGTAAAAGGGACTGGTATAACGGGACGGCAGCTCTATATGACTCTTTTGGAGCGATACCATCTGCAGCTGGAGATGGCGGCCGGGTCTTATGTGATTGCCATGACTTCGATGGGAGACACAAAAGAGGGCATGAAGCGCCTCACAGATGCGCTGCTGGAAATTGATGCGGGCCTGTCAGCTGAAAAAGGGGTGTCTGCAGATTTTGCACTTCCTCCGCTTAGGCAGATATATACGAGTGCAGAGACAAAAGAAGCTGTGGGAAGAGGAAGCGGCCGTAGAACCCAAAGCCTGGAATGGGGAAAATCTGTTGGTAGAGTTTCATCAGAATATGCTTATATTTATCCTCCTGGGATTCCGTTAATTGTTCCCGGGGAAGAGATTTCTGAAGAAGCAGCCGCTTTACTTGAAAAATACCGGAATCTGGGATTTTCTGTGGAAGGTTTGAAAGAAGAAGGAAAAATTGAGGTGTTGATCAATGGGTAAGATATGTTACATTATGGGAAAAAGTTCCTCCGGAAAAGATACTATTTTTAAAAAATTGAAGGAGATACTGCCTCAGTTCAGAACGATTATTCTATATACGACAAGGCCGATCCGGGCAGGGGAAACGGATGGGGTGGAGTATTATTTCACTGATGAGGCAAAGCTGGAAAGTCTGGAGAAGCAGGGGGCTGTCATTGAGATGAGAGCCTATCATACAAAATGCGGCGTATGGAAGTATTTTACGGCAGACGACGGGCAGATAGATCTGGAAAAATATGACTATATTGTCATTGGGACGCTGCAGTCTTATGAGGAAATGCGCCTGTATTTTGGGAAGGACAGGCTGGTACCTGTTTATATAGAAGTGGAGGACGGGGAAAGGCTCTCAAGGGCGCTTATGAGAGAGCAGCAGCAAAGTGAGCCTAAGTATTCCGAGATGTGCAGACGGTTTCTGGCAGACCAGGAAGATTTTTCAGAAGAAAACCTGGAAAATGCAGGAATTATAAGGCGGTTTCAAAATAATAATATGGAAGAATGTATTCAGGAAATACAGATGTATCTGGAGAGAGAGATGGATGAGGGATAGTTTATTTATACAAAGAGGGAGAAACAGATTACTCTGCTTCTCCCTCTGCTACTATATCCTCGAGTACACGAATCAGGTCGTGAATGTTCTTTAATTGGACATTTCTTTCGAGTATACAGTCTTTCAAGTTGATCGGTAATGATTCAAACTTGTCCCGGAGTTCCGGTGCTATATAAGATGCCATATTCTCACCTCAGTATAGGATGTCCGGATCGGAGATAAATTATGAGTGAAAAATAGAAAAAAGAGTGATGATTCAAAAAACATTTCATGCCCTATTTGGGACAAAACAGCAGTCAGGCGGAGGGAAATCACCTTTCCCTTTATTTTTTTGATTTTGGGGCGTTTTAAGGACATTGAAAAGTGTTTTACGGACTCACTGTGCTGAAAGTTGTTTCTTAAAAAATAATTCGATAATAAATTAATTGACTGTGATAGGGTAGTGATAGTTACTGTTCAGACCGTGCCGTGCACCTCGCTGCACGGCATCGGAGCCGATGAAGTGATGGTCTCGGGGCATCTGCCCTTCGCCGTAGGCGACTTTAAATGGGCAGATGCCGTTACTGTGCACACCCATAGGGTGTGAACAGTAACCAGTGATAAATTCTCGAAGAAATCCCGTATTTATGGGCTATATCTTCATGAAAATTTATGATATACTTAATGAGTAGTTCACAACTTTGTAAGAAACCTATTGTACAATAAACGTAACTGTTCATACTTTGAACAAGTACAGTAACCAGATGGTAACTTACAAAGGAATACGGAGAGGCAGCAGGTGATGTAATGAGCGGTTTTAAGGATGTAGTCGGACACAAAAATATTATACAATATATAGGCAATGCAGTGAAGACGGACAAGGTCTCACATGCATATATAATGAATGGGGAAAAAGGGGCAGGCAAGAAGCTGCTTGCTAATTTATTTGCGATGAGCCTGCAGTGCCGGAACCGGGAGGAAGACGGAGATGCCTGCGGCAAATGCCAGTCCTGCAAACAGGCGCTGAATCAGAATCAGCCGGATATCATTAAGGTTACGCATGAGAAACCCAATACGATCAGCATCGACGATATCCGTGAACAGGTAAATAATGATATTGTGATCAAACCATACAGCAGCAGATATAAGATTTATATTATAGCAGATGCGGATATGATGAGCGTACAGGCCCAGAACGCGATTCTTAAGACGATTGAAGAGCCGCCGGAATATGCGGTTATTATGCTGCTTACGGAGAATGCGGAGACGCTGCTTCCCACAATCAGGTCCAGATGTGTGATGCTCAAGCTGCGGAATATTAAGGACCAGCTTGTGAAAAAGTATTTGATGGAACAGATGCAGGTGCCGGATTATAAAGCGGATGTCTGTGTGGCGTTTGCTCAGGGCAATATGGGAAAGGCCATTATGCTGGCCACTTCGGAACATTTTAACGAGATTAAGGAAGAAGCGGTTCATTTGCTGAGAAATATCAATGATTTGGATTTGAATGAACTGATCGAGGCAGTGAAGAGATGCATGTCTTATAAGCTGGAGATCACGGATTACATGGATGTGATCGCAGTATGGTACAGGGATGTGCTTATTTATAAGGCAACCAGAAATGTGGACAGGGTTGTATTTTCGGATCAGCTGAAGTATATTAAAGAACGGGCGAGCAAGAGTTCTTATGAGGGAATCGAGATTATTCTGGATGCACTGGAAAAGGCAAAGTCCCGCCTGAAGGCGAATGTAAACTTTGAATTGACTATGGAATTGCTTTTATTGACAATAAAGGAGAATTAACGGGATGACGAAAGTAATAGGTGTGAGATTCCGCACTGCAGGAAAGATATACTTCTTTGCACCGGGGAAGTTTGATATCACACAGGGTGACAATGTAATTGTTGAGACAGCGAGAGGCGTAGAATACGGGCGTGTTGTAAGCGGACCAAAAGAGGTGAAGGACGAGGAAGTTGTGCAGCCGCTGAAGTCGGTGATCCGTGTGGCTACTGAGCAGGACCGCAAAGTAGAGGAGAAGAACCGTGAGAAGGAAAAAGATGCCTTTAAGATATGTCTGGAGAAGATCCGCAAGCACGGCCTGGATATGAAACTGATTGATGCTGAATATACATTTGACAATAATAAAGTGCTGTTTTATTTTACGGCGGATGGCAGGATCGATTTCAGGGAGCTGGTAAAGGATCTGGCAGCAGTATTCAGAACCAGGATCGAACTCCGTCAAATCGGTGTGAGGGATGAGACAAAGATCCGCGGAGGAATCGGCATATGCGGGAGACCTTTGTGTTGCAATACTTATTTATCTGAATTTGCTGCAGTTTCTATCAAGATGGCGAAGGAGCAGAATCTGTCCCTGAATCCGACGAAGATATCGGGCGTTTGCGGCCGTTTGATGTGCTGCCTGACCAACGAGGAAGAGACATACGAGGAGCTGAACAGCCAGCTTCCTACTTTGGGAGATACCGTTACAACGCCGGAGGGGCTTTCAGGAACGGTTCACTCACTGAGCGTACTGCGGAAGCTTGTAAAGGTTATAGTGGTGCTGGAAAACGATGAAAAAGAGATACGGGAATACAGAGCGGAGGAACTGAAGTTCAGGCCGCGGCGTAAAAAGGCAAAGGTGTCCAAGGAAGAGATGAAGAAGCTGGCCGCGCTGGAAAAAGGTGAAGGAGCATCGAAGTTAGATGACAACTAAGTTAAGACCGGGAGAGAGGCTGGATGATCTCCAGCTGGACGGATATGAGATTATTCAGAATCCGGAGAGGTTCTGTTTTGGGATCGATGCCGTTCTGCTCTCCGATTTTGTAAGAGTAAAAAAAGAGGAGACGGTTCTGGATTTGGGGACTGGGACGGGTATCCTGCCCATTCTCCTCGCGGCAAAGACGCAGGGAAAGCATTTTACGGGGCTGGAGATACAGGCGGAAAGCGCAGATATGGCGGTGCGAAGTGTGGAGCACAACCGGCTGGGAGACCGGATTGATATTGTAACAGGAGATATCAAAGAGGCAGCGGAGATATTTCGGCCTGCCTTTTTTGATGTTATCGTGACAAACCCCCCGTATATGCTGGCGGAGCACGGACTTCAGAATCCCGGGGATGCCAAAGCCATTGCCAGGCATGAGGTGCTCTGTACGCTGGATGATATACTGCGGGAGAGCGGGAAGCTGCTGCAGGAGAGCAAAGGTAGATTTTATATGATTCACAAACCGTTTCGTCTTGCAGAGATTATTATCAAGATGAATCAGTATAAGATCGAACCGAAGCGTATCCAGTTTATCCACCCGTATGTGGATAAAGAGCCGACGATGGTTCTGATTGAAGGAATCAAGGGCGGAAAGTCCAGGGTAAAAATCGAACCTCCTGTTATTATGTACAAATAGATGTAACCGTTCAGACTTGCCCGAACGGTTACCAATAGACAGCGGGTGGGATATCTGTGGCTGATAAGGAGGAGTTATGTCAGGAATATTATACTTATGCGCTACCCCGATCGGAAATCTTGAGGATATGACGTTTCGGGTGATCCGGACTCTGAAGGAGGCGGATCTGATCGCGGCGGAAGATACACGCAATAGTATCAGACTGCTGAATCATTTTGAGATCCGGACTCCTATGACTAGCTACCATGAATATAATAAGTTTGAGAAGGGCCGAAAACTTGTGGAAAAGCTGCTGGACGGCCAGAATATTGCGCTGATTACAGATGCGGGAACACCCGGGATCTCAGATCCGGGAGAGGAACTTGTCCGGATGTGCTGCGAAGCAGGGATAACAGTGACCTCTCTTCCGGGTGCGTCGGCTTGCATTACGGCGCTGACAATATCCGGTCTGTCTACCAGGAGGTTTGCTTTTGAAGCTTTTCTTCCCACGGACAAGAAGGAGAGGGAGTGGGTGCTGGAAGAACTGGAGGGAGAGTTTCGGACGATTATTTTGTATGAGGCGCCGCACAGGCTTGTGAAGACGCTGAAGCTTCTTCTGGAGCGTCTGGGGAACAGACGGATTACCGTCTGCAGAGAGCTGACGAAAAAGTATGAGACTGCATTTACTACGACCCTTGAGGAGGCTGCTTTGTATTATGGGGAGCATGAGCCAAAGGGGGAATGTGTGCTTGTGGTTGAGGGCCGCAGCCGCAGTGAGGCTGTCCGTGAAGAACAGGAAAAATGGGAAGAGATGAGCATTGAGGCACATATGGAATATTATACTTCCCGGGGAATGGCAAAAAAAGAGGCTATGAAGACGGTAGCAAAAGACCGTGGAGTTCAGAAACGGGAGATTTACAATTATTTGGAACGTCAGAAATAATCATATTGTTAAGAATTAGTCAACATAGACAGAGAGATTAAAAATTTCCACCTGAATTTTAGAAAATTGTAACATTGACGATTTGGGAAGGAAAGTATAGAATAAATTACAAGTTCAAGAAAACCAGGCAGACAAAGGCGTCGCATTTAGAGGCGGCCCTTTTTCTTTTAAGATCTCCGGACAGGACATTTTGGACAGACATCGGGTAAGACAGCAGGACAGACATCAGGTACAGACATCAGTTAAGGCATCTTGAAGAGACATCGGATCAGGCATCCATGCAGAGCATGACAGGAGTTCCGGAATATACAGCATCAGACTTGGATTGAACTATGTTAGGGCGTATTACATTTTATGTAATGCGCCTTTTCATTTACAGATTTATTGGGGAAAATAGAATAGCTGAGGAAAAAGAAAAAAGGGTATGGCCCTTTTTTTTGTCCGTTTTTACGAAGATAAGGCTGTTTAGTAAATATTTCAGGCTCTCTCTTTTATAAAACTTAAAAAACGCAAGCTAAAATAAGAAGAAATAAAAAAAGTTCGTCAAGATAAACATATTAAAAGTCTTAAATAGTATAAATAATGGTAAAAATTCACTAATAAAATTTGGTGAATGATAAAAATTAGTATAAAAATATAATTAAAACGAAATAAAACAGATAATAAATGTTGAATATGCACAATTGCAATGCTATAATGTTAAAAAATGAAATCGCGATTCATTATATGAAATGCAAGTCCTGCATTTTACACTTATTACCTAAAAATGAGATGGTGTTTCACAATGCGGGACAAAGGAGGAATCATATGGAAATATCCAGAAATACGCAAGGTATAAAACCATCCTCCATACGGAAGATGTTTAATAAAGCATTGCTGTATGATAATGTAATTAGTTTTACATTGGGGGAGCCGGATTTTACAGCTTCCGAAAATGTGGTAGATGCCGGATGCCGGGCCATCCGGCAGGGATATACAAAATATTCCGCAAATGCAGGGCTGCTTCCGCTTAGAAAAGCGATTGGTGAAGCCCTAAATAAAGAGACTGGGCAGAACTATGATGCGGATCGTGAGATTACGGTAACAGTAGGGGCCATGGGGGCTTTGTATCTTTCACTGAAGGTACTCATCAATCCGGGGGATGAGGTCATTATATGTGAGCCTTACTGGACGAATTATGTACAGCAGGTAAAGATGTGTGATGGGGTTCCTGTATTCGTTATATGCAGAGAAGAGAATAACTTTATGCTGGATGTTAATGATCTGGAGAAGGCGATTACGGAGAAGACCAAAGCGGTCATATTAAATTCCCCTTCCAATCCGACCGGAGGAGTGCTTGATATGCAGAGCCTGGAAGCAATTGCACAGACAGCCAAAAAGCACGGGCTTGCGGTGATCTCGGATGAGGTATACAAAACCATTGTTTATGATGGAACGAAAGCTCCCTCCATTGCATCCGTGGAAGGAATGAAAGAACGTACCATTGTGATTAACAGTTTCTCAAAAGGGTATGCCATGACAGGGTGGAGAGTGGGATATGCCGCAGGACCGGAAGAGGTGATAAGCAATATCACGAAACTGCAGGAAAATGTGGCGGCATGCGCAGCTATGCCCAGCCAGTATGCGGCCCTGGAAGCTTTGAACGGCCCGCAGGATTACAAGGAATATATGGTGGGGAAGTATAAGGAAAGGCGCGATGTGATGGTGGCAAGGCTGAATGCAATTCCCGGCATATCCTGCAGGGCGCCAAAAGGTACCTTCTATGCGTTTGTGAATATCAGGAATCTTCCTTTGACATCAGAAGAGTTTGCAGACAGGCTTTTAGAAGAAAAACAGGTGGTGGTAGTTCCGGGAACTGCTTTTGGCGAAGGCGGAGAAGGATATATCAGGCTGTCTTATGCAACTTCTCTGGAAGCGATTGAAAGAGGCATGGATTTAATCGAAGAATTTGTAAAAACCCTTTAACAGCCGGGAGGTAACCTGAATGGACATTAATGGCGACAGGCTCCTCAGGGAGCTCACAGAACTTGGGAATATAGGATATAAAGAGGGCGTTGGAACCAGCCGAATGGCATACTCCGAAACATTCAACCAGGGTCGGGATTATGTGAAGCAGCTGATGGAAAGTACCGGGATGTCAGCAAGGGTTGATGAAGTCGGTAATCTTACCGGTGTGCTGAAAGGGGAAACCGAAAAAATTATATCCATAGGCTCCCATATTGATACAGTACCGGGAGGCGGAATCTATGATGGAGCCCTGGGCGTTCTGGCCGGGATTGAAGCAGTAAGGGCATTAAAATCAGCCGGATACCGCAGCAGACACAGCATAGAAGTGATTGCATTTACCGAGGAAGAGGGGAATGTGGTTGGCGGCACATTTGGAAGTAAGGCGTTCACCGGACAGCCGCAGGAAACAGATTCGCTGCAAAAGGCAGTCGGGTACAATATTACGGAAACGGATATCCTAAATGCCAGGCGGAATCCGGAAGATTACAGATGCTATCTGGAATTACATATTGAACAGGGAGGTCGGCTGGAGCAAGAGCAGATACCCATTGGGATTGTACAGGGCATCGTAGGGATTGCCCGATACAGGGTGACTGTTGCAGGTAAAACCAATCATGCCGGCAGTACTCCGATGAATCTGCGCGATGATGCTCTGGTAAAAGCAGCCCCGATGATTACGGGAATGATGGATATCGCCCGGGATATAAACTCCGATATGACATGCACCATAGGGCAAATCCGGGTGGAACCCGGCGCAGTCAATGTAATCCCCGGGCTGGCGGAATTTATGATTGAACTGAGATGTATGGATACGCAGGATATCAATAAAGCCATCCATAGATTTGAATCAGAGTTTCAGAGTGAGGGTATTACAATTGAAAACTTTCTGTGGCAGGAAGCCACAAACATGGATGGAGAATTGATGAATGTTTTTCAAAAGTGCTGCCTTGGAAGAAAAACAAACTTCTGCCATATGCCAAGTGGTGCGGGGCATGATGGGATAAACATGGCATTATTCACACCTTCAGCAATGATCTTTATCCCGAGTATGGGCGGAATCAGCCATAATATCAGGGAAGAAAGCAGGCCGGAAGATATCATAAAAGGAAGTAATATACTGCTGGATGCGATTCAAATGATTGACCGGCAGTAATGAGGGAGATGCAGTATGAAAATAAAACTGATCAATCCAAATACGACAGCTGCTATGACTCAGAGCATTCAAAGCTGCGCAGAAAAGTATGTGCGCAAAGATACTGAAATATATGCGGTCAACCCAACTGTCGGTGTAAACAGTATTGAGTGTTATGTAGACGAATACCTGGCTATCCCCGGAGTATTGCGGGAAGTCCAGAAAGGGGAGCAGGAAGGGGCCGATGCGTATGTAATTGCATGCTTTGGAGATCCCGGCCTTCAGGCAGCAAGGGAAATCACGGACAAACCGGTGGTAGGAATTGCAGAATCTGCCATTGCCGCTGCCAAAGTAATTGCGCCGTATTTTTCAATTGTATCTGTTCTGGATCGTTCGATTAAGGTGACTGAGGATGTGGTTGTCAATTATGGAGCAGAAAAATTCTGCAGATCCATCCGCTCCACCGGACTCAGTGTTCTGGAATTTGGAGAAAACCCACAAAGAGGACTGGATGCGCTTCTGCATCAGAGCAGACTTGCAGTGAGTGAGGATAAGGCGGAGTGTATTCTTCTTGGATGTGCAGGGTTTGTTGATTTTGTAGAAAAGATAAAGAAAGAACTGGGGGTTCCGGTGCTAGACGGGGTTATGCCGGCCGTAAAATTTGCAGAGGCATTTGTGGAAATGGGGCTCTGCACCAGCAAAGCAAATACATGGAGTTATCCCGAGAAGAAAGAATATGCAGGTTATGATCTTGAAACGGTAACGTGGATGCCAGAGAAACCGATGATATGTGGTAAATAGGAGGAAATATGTATGAGAAAGAAAAGATTGTTAGCATTTGTACTTAGTAGTGTAATCGTATGTTCCGCACTTCTTGCGGGATGTTCCGGGGGAAGCAAGGAAGAAAAACAGCCAGAACCTAAAGCAGAACAGACAGAGGAGACAAAAGATGAGTCCGGTGAGCCGGCTAAGGTATTGGATTCCGGTGATATTAAGGTCGGTATCAGCATCAATGCGCTGGATGCGATTAATAACCGCCAGGTATTTGAAATGATGCAGAATAAGGCAGAAGCAGCCGGTTATGAATACGTTGCCACCAATGCAAACGGCACGGCAACCCAGCAGTCCACGGATATTGAGAACCTGGTGCAGCAGGGATGCAATGTGATTGTTGTTTTGAACGGCGATACAGAAGGACTGACCAATGCGGTAAAAGAGGCATCTGAAAAGGGTGTCTACGTAATCAGTGTAGAATCTGGATATATCCCGGGTATTTCTGCTTACTTTGCAAAAAACGATTTTGCCCTGGCATCCGCAATGTATATGATGCTGGCAGGAGAGATGGGGTATGAGGGTGAAATTATAGCAACCGGGCATAACGACCATCCCGCTATCCGGGAAAGAGTAAATGTCCAGGAAGCAATGCTGAAAGAATACGCGAATATCAAGCTGGTAAACCGTGTAACAACGGGTTACCCGGGAACGACGGAACTTGCTTATAACGGCGTGGAAAGCGCACTGCAGCAGAATCCGGACGTTAAGACAATCTGGTGTACCTTTGACCTGGAGGCACTGGGAGCGGCGCAGGCATGCGAAGCGCTGGGCAAGAAGGATATCAAAATTGTAGGAGCCGACGGAGAAATTGATGTGCTCCGTATGATAAAAGACGGAAAATATATTATTGCGACATCCGTAGCTGATTTGGAGGCAACGACCGATGATGTCATTCAGACAGTGGCTGATTTATCTTCCGGAGCGGAAGTAAAGATGTTCCATGAGATGCCATTTATTATGATTACAGAGGAAAATGTAGATGAATGGATTGAAAGAACAGAGTCCTATCTGAAAGAAAGCGAATAAAAATTGTAAAGGGCGCTTGCAGGCGCCCAATACTTAAATACAAAAACTGTTTCAAGCCGGAAAGGAGTAAATATGGCAGAGCAGGAAATGGCAGTAGAAATGAGAAATATCAGTAAATATTTCAATGGCATATGCGCACTCCATGACGTAAACCTGCAGATAAAAAAGGGGACTATCCATGCCCTGCTTGGCGAGAACGGGGCGGGAAAATCTACCTTAATGAAGATACTTTGCGGAATTATTAAGAAAGAACAGGGGTCCGTTTATCTGTTCGGAAAAGAAATGAACATAAGGTCTGTGATAGAAGCTCAGGATCATAAGCTTGCGATTGTGCCTCAGGAACTGGCATTAGTAGATTATTTTACCGTAGCCGAAAACATTTATCTGGGGCGTGAGCAGGTAAAAGGGCCGGGCCTGGTATCACGCAGCAAAATGTTTGAAGAAGCAGAAACTATTCTGAAAGAACTCAAGATTCATCTGGATCCAAGAACGGCTGCGGGTAAATTGAGTGTTTCAGATAAACAAATGCTTGTAATTGCAAAAGTGCTGTCGCTGGATGCGGAAGTGATCATTATGGATGAACCTACCGCCAGGCTGGGCGTTAAGGAAATCAAGGAATTTCTGGAGTACATGAAATACTTGAGAAGCATTGGAAAAACCATTATTTACATATCCCATAAATTAGAAGAGATTTTTGAAATCTGTGACGAAATAACGGTACTGCGCGACGGTCAGACGATCGGAACCCATCGGACCGCCGATATCACGGTTGACCAGCTGATTAAAGAGATGGTAAACAGATCCTCGGAAAGCCTGGATATCAAAAAGAACCATAAAGAATTCGGGGAAGATATCCTGAAGGTAGAGGGACTGTCATGTGAAAAAATGGTGGCGGACGTTCATTTTTCTTTGAAAAAAGGAGAAATCCTGGGCTTCTATGGACTCGTTGGCTCTGGGCGTACAGAGATGATACGCGCGGTGCTTGGCATTGATCCCATAAAGGGCGGTGAAGTTACCTATAAAGGAAACAGGGTCAGGTTTAAAAATATCCGTGAATCCATGGCGGCAGGGCTGGTCTTAATCCCGGAAGAGAGGAGAAAGCAGGGGCTTGTCATGAATCTGTCTATCCGTCAGAATGCGTCGCTTACGAAGCTGAAAAGATTCAGTAAAGCCGGATTTATGAATAAGAGTAAAGAAGTGGAAAGCGCGGAGAAACTGCGGGAGGAGCTACAGCTCTCCTGCCCCGGCATTGAAAGCCCGGCCGGTGCATTAAGCGGCGGGAACCAGCAGAAGGTTGTCCTGGCAAAATTTGTAGACATGCCGGTGGATATCTTTATATTTGATGAACCGACCAGAGGGATAGATGTGGGGGCAAAAAGTGAGATTTATACATTGATAGAGAAAATTTCAGAACGGGGAGCATCTGTCATTATTATTTCATCCGAAATACCGGAACTGCAGTCAATCTGCGACAGGGTTGCAGTCATGCGGGAGGGCCGAGTTACGGGAGTATTGGGCAGTGAAGAGTTCCAGGATGCGGAGACCATTCTGAAATATTCTATAGGAGGCTAATATGACAGGACAGGTGCAAATGAAAAAGAAAGTGCATTTTTCAGAATTTGTGATGAAATACGGGACATTGATGTTTTTGGTGCTTCTGTGCATCGCATTTTCGGTATTACGGCCAAGCACATTTTTAAGTGTGGGCAATCTATTGACCGTATTGAGGCAGATTGTAATCTTGAGCATACTGGGCGGAGGCCTTACGGTTGTTATGATCACAAACCGTATCGACTTGACGATAGGCTATACGACCAGTTTTCTTGGAATTGTTGCAGGTGCGCTGATGGTAGACTTCGGAATTCCTGTTTTGCCTGCCGCGATCCTGACTTTGATAGCCGGGGCCATACTGGGGAGCCTGAGCGGTATTGCTGTGGCATTGATTGGGATTCCAGATTTTATTGCGACTTTATCATTGGGATTTTTGATTTCAGGCTTTAACCAGTCCTATACAAAAGGACATCCAATCTCAGGGCTTCCGGCGGAGTTCAGCATATTCGGCGCTAAGTTTGTTAAAGGAATACCGACTTCCATATTCTTTATGATCGTATTTCTGGTTATTATTTTTATACTGCTTAACTTCACAAGATTCGGAAGGCATGTTTATGCAATCGGCGGCAATGAAGAGGCATCCCTGATGTCCGGTGTAAATGTAAAAGCGAATTTGATCTGGGCTTATGTTGTCAGCGGCGTTGGCGCAGGACTGGCCGCATTGATCCTGGCGTCTAAGCTTGGAACCGCACATCCTACGGCGGGAGATAATTACTTGATGGAAGCGCTGGCCACCGTCTATGTGGGGGGAACCGCATTTAAGAGCGGGGAGCCTAATATTGCAGGAACCTTTGTGGGCGCTATGATTATCGGAGTCCTTACAAATGGGCTGACCCTCTGCAACGTTCAGTATTACAACCAGGACATTGCGAAAGGGCTTGTCATTTTTCTGGCGGTCACCATAACATCCATCCAGAGAATGAAAAAGAAATAAGAAGGAAGGGGCATACATATGAGTATTTTAATAAAGAATGGAACCGTATTGACAGCGGAAAACGAGGTAAAAGCCGATGTTTTGATCATTGATGAGAAAATCGCTGCGGTCGGGCAGAATATAGTGCAAGATGTTGATGAGGTGATCGATGCAGAGGGGAAATATGTATTTCCGGGAGGAATCGACCAGCACACTCATTTTTCTGCGCTTTGTAATTCCGGGGATAAGGATACCGCGGGATACGAGACAACGAAAGCAGTTATTGTAGGGGGGACTACTACAATCATAGATTACGCGCCCCAGGATCCGGGCTGTGGGCTGATTGAATCCGCACAGTACCGCATCAACACGAGGGCAAAGGGAAAGACATGCGTTGATTTTGCTCTGCATTCTCTGGTAACCGAAGTGACGGACGCTATGTTTGACGAGATAAAACAGCTGCCGGACTATGGCATTGCAAGTATCAAGGTGTTTATGGCATATATCGGTTCCCCGCTCCATGTAGGGGACGATACCTTATATAAGGTGCTCCAGGAAAGTAAAAAGGTGGGGGTAACCGTATTTGTGCATGCGGAAAATGGAGAGATCATTGATATGCTGCAGAAGGAGTGTGTAAAAGCCGGGAATGTGACGCCCGAATTCCATGCGGTATCCCGCCCGCCGCTTGTTGAGACAGAGGCTGCTCAGAGAGCTATCTACATAGCGGATCAGTTAGACGCCCCGCTCTTTATCGTACATGTCTCCTGTAAGGGGGCGTCGGATGCCATTGCAGAGGCAAGGTATAAAAAACAGAGAGTATATGGCGAGACCTGTACACAGTATCTTACGACGACAAAGGATCGCCTGAAAAATCCGGACTTTAATATTGCCGCCCAATTCGTATGTTCGCCGGCACTCCGTGATGAGAGTGATATTGACGCCATGTGGCAGGCATTATATGATGGTGTATTAAGCGCCGTGGTATCGGATCACTGCGGAATTGACCTTGCAGAAATGAAGCAGACGGGAAGGGATAATTTTGTGGATATACCAAACGGGGCGCCGGGGGCGGCCGACCGCATTCATATGATCTGGACAAATGGCGTGGCTAAAAACAGGATTTCCAGACAGAAGTTTGTGGAGGTATGTTCGGAAATGCCTGCAAAGATTAATGGCATATATCCAAGAAAAGGTACCATAGCAGTTGGCTCAGATGCGGATATTGTAATTTTCAATCCGGACTACAGAGGTGTTGTACAGCTTGCGGATAACCCGAATGGCGTAGACTATAATATTTATGAAGGAAGAGAGCAGATCGGGCAGGTGGAAACCGTACTGCTGCGCGGTAAAAAAGTAGTAGAACATGCACAATTTGTGGGCGAAATGGGACAGGGAGAGTTCATACCAAGTAAACCATATGCTTATTGCTTTGAAGGAAGAGAATAGTCAGGAGGCTGTTTTATGGACAAGATATTAGAAAAAATCCGCGAGTACGGAGTGATGCCTCTTGTTACGCTGGATGATCCGCAGGATGCGTATGTACTTGGCAGAGCACTGACGGATTGCAGCCTGCCCATTGTGGAGATTACGTTTCGGTCCGGCGCGGCGGAGGAAGCAATCCGTATTCTCAGAAGCACCTATCCGGATATGTTGGTCGGAGCAGGGACGGTGCTGGATGCGGATATGGCGGAGCGGGCGATCAAAGCGGGAGCACAGTTTGTACTGGCGCCTGGTATGAATCCCGGCATGATAGAATATTGCCTTGAGGAGGAAATTCCTGTATTTCCGGGGTGTATGACTCCAACAGATCTGGGACAGGCGCAGAACCTGGGGCTTAAGGTTGTGAAGATATTTCCGTTTATGCAGTTGGGCGGGATCCCGATGCTCAAAGCAATCTCAGCCCCTTTTGGCAAAATGGAATTTTTGGCAACCGGAGGAATCAATGATGAGAATTTAGCCTCGTCCCTTGCATTTCCAAGAATGGCTGCATGCGGGGGCAGCTGGCTGATTAAAAAAGAAAAGCTGAGAAAAGGCGACCTGGAAGGCTTGAAAAGCGATATTAACCGGACTTTAACGGCAATGCTCGGGCTGCGGTTTGCACATCTGGGGATCAATTATGGGATGGAGGCAGCGAAAACATTGGAGCAGATTCTGAATGTACAGACTCTCTGGGGGCAGACCTCCGGCTTCACCGGAGATTATGTTGAGGCTGTAAAAACCGCAGGACAGGGGAAAAATGGGCATATAGCGGTTGGAACCTGTGATATCGGGCGGGCAATATTCTATCTGCAAAGGAAGGGTTTTGGTATTCAAACGGAGTCTGTCAAAAAAAATGAAGCAGGTCATATCTTAGCTGCTTACCTGAAAGAAGATGCGGGCGGTTTTGCAGTCCATCTTCTTCAGGAAACATTAAACTGAGAGATCTGGAAAGGGTTACTATGTCAACAGCAACGGTACAATCAATTGATAGGGCATTTGAGATTCTGGAGGCGTTGGGAAACTGCCCGAATGGGATGCAGGTCAAAGAATTGTCGGCTGCGCTTGCACTGAATAAAAGTACGGTGAGCCGTATTCTTTTGACTTTGGCCAGTAAAGGTTATGTGGTAAAAAATAAAGATAATTATTATCGGCTGGGAATGCGTCTGGTGGATTTGTGCAGCTTCTACTTAAACAGTCTTCAGCTGAAAACGGAGGCGCTTCCTTTTTTAGAAGAGCTTAGAAACCAGACGGGACTCATCGTGCATCTGGGAAGTCTGGATGAAAATGAAGTAGTTTATCTGGATAAAATCAGTTCATTTAATAATATACGGATGTATTCCCAGATAGGGAAACGCGCCTATGTTCATTGCACAGGGCTTGGAAAAGCAATGCTATCCCGGATGAGCAGGGAAGAAGTAGAGGAGATCCTGGCCGTGAAAGGGCTTCCGATGATGACAGAATATACCTGTACGGACCAGAAGAATTTTTTTGACGAACTGGATCGGACACGTGCCAGGGGCTATGCCGTAGATGAACAGGAAAATGAGGCGGGAATCAGGTGCGTGGCGGCGCCGGTTTTTGACTACAGAGGGAATGTGATAGCCGCGGTAAGCGCAACGGGATTTATCGATATGTTTCCAAAAGCGCGGATAGAAGCAATGTCTGTGTATGTGAAGAAATGTGCGGAAAGTATTTCAAGAAGCATGGGGTATCGCTGAAAATCCGCGCGTGTTATTATTTAGATACCCCACTTATTCCGAAAATCGGATGAGCACGAAAGGCTATACCCAAAGGGCACCCCGTAACTCATGCCCTGCGGGCGGGTCTGCCGCTAAGCTGCAGAATAAGGTATACCCAAAGGGCACCCCGTAATGCATGCCCTTTGGGTATAGGAATGAGATATATTTATTAAGGGATACTCCCGGGAAGACACCGCCCATTTAAGTGTCTGTATTTCCGGGAGTAGTCTGAAGAAAAGCGAGGTGAGACATTTGGCGGAAGTGATTACATTTGGTGAGGCAATGGTTGTCTTTATTTCTGAGGAAACAGGGGAGTTTAAAGATGTTTCTGACTTTACAAAAGGCCTTGCCGGTGCGGAATTGAACGTTGCGGTTGGAATCACCAGGCTTGGACACAATGTAAAATACATAACCAGGCTAGGCACGGATCCATATGGTGATTATATTTTTGACTTTATTAAAAAAGAAGGCATTGATACAAGCGGGGTAATATTTGACAGAGACCATTTGACAGGTTCTTATATCAAGTCGAAAGTCCATCAGGGGGATCCGCAGGTTTTTTATTATAGAAAGAATTCAGCGGCATCCTGTGTGAGCAGGAAGGATATAGATCAGGTGGAATTTGAAGGCGCAGGGGTATTACATCTCAGTGGAATTACGGCGGCTATCTCTGAAAGTTGTCTGGATGCCTGTTATTATGCGTTGGAGAAAGCAAGACAGTGCGGAATGAAGGTAGTATTTGATCCGAATATCAGACGGAGGCTTTGGAACAGCGAAGAAGAAATGATTTCGACTTTGAATGACCTTGCAGGCAAATGTGATGTTGTATTACCCGGGATCGAGGAAGGCAGAGTGCTGGCGGGCACAAAGGATGAAAAAGAAATCGCCCGGTTTTATTTGTCACTGGGGGCCAAAACGGTAGTTGTTAAGTTAGGGGCATCCGGAGCATTTTATCAGGAATATACTGGAAGAAATGGTTATGTGAAAGGTTTTAAGGTGGACAATGTTGTAGATACAGTCGGTGCGGGGGATGCTTTTGCATCCGGCTTTATCAGCGGTATTCTGGAGGGAATGCCGGTTGAAGATGCGGTTGTCAGGGGGAATGCAATGGGGGCTATTATTATTACCTCCAAGACCGATAATGAGATATTGCCGACAAAAGAGGAATTAGAAAAGTATTTGCAGGAACACTTGATGCTGGGATGAGGAAAACAGGATGAACGAATTAGACAAAATTGACATTCAGCTTCTGAAAGCACTACAGGAGAATGCGCGGACTTCGATCAAGAAACTGGCCAGTCAGGTATACCTTTCTTCGCCGGCTACAGCATCCCGGATATCCAGAATGGAGAAGATGGGGTATATCAAGGGATACACTGTTATCGAAGGAGAAAGCGAACTGGGGTATCCAATCAAAGCAATCATTAATATTCAAACGGATAGAAAAGGCAGAGAAAGTCTGTTTTCTTTTATCTATAGATGCCCGAATGTTACAGAATGCGCTTTTGTTTCGGGAATATATTCCATAGTGATATCTGTCTTTTTTGAAAACACACAAAAACTGGATAAGTTTATTAATGAAATCCAGAAACGTGGGGCTGATACGATGACACAGATCGTGCTGTCAACACCTATACTGCACAGAGGCATAGGTGGAATTATGGAGGATTAAAAAAAGGGGTCTGACCCCTTTTTTTAATCTCTGCCGATGTGCTCTCTGATCTCGGTGATCTTCCCTTCCTTCATGAATATTACCCGGTTCCCCAGCGTAACAGCTTCGTCGTAATCATTTGTCACGTATAATACGGTAATTCCAAGCACTTTATTGATCTTCTGAATATCTTCGATCATCTCCATCCGCCGCTGTTCATTCTGCCTTGCAAAATCTTCATCAACAAGAAGAACCTTGGGGTGGCAGACAACAGCACGTCCAAGTGCAACTTTCTGTCTGGCTTCATCTGAGATCGACTTAATCTTTTTATCAAGCTTATCTGCGATGCCGAGAAATTCAGCAGCCGTCTTCACACGGGTATCGATCACTCCGCGCGGAAGATTCCGAAGCCTTAGGCCAAGTGCCATATTATCATAAACATTAAAATAGGAATACAGTACATAGTTCTGAAAAGCCATTGCGAGGCTTCTGTCCCTGGGAAGTATGTCATTGAGGAGATCATCTCCCAGGTATATCTCTCCTGAGGTAATATCCTCCAGGCCTCCAATCATGCGGAGAATGGTGGACTTTCCGCAGCCGCTGGGGCCGTGAAAGGCAACGAATTCTCCATCTTTAATATGGAGAGATACGTTCTTAACGGATATAAATCCGTTAGGATAAGTCTTATTTAAGTTCTTAAATGTCACGCTTGCCATAGAAATACCTCCGCTTATTCTTATCACAATTTTAGCACATACCGTATATCAATGCAAAGGGGGGCAAGGTTTTTTAAGGGAGTTTTTATGAAAAGTTCAGAATATTCAGAAAACGGTGAGCAAAGGGGTCAGACCCCTTTACATCATTCCTGCGATCAGTACGCTTGCGGCAAGTCCGGCTAAGGTTGCCAGCAGAGCTCCGGTGAGTGTATAGCGCGTTTTTTTAATTTTTGCGGTCATGAAATATACGCTCATCGTATAGAAAATTGTTTCTGTGCAGGCCATGGATATGGAGGCGATAAGCCCCAGCCGGGAATCGGTGCCATATTCTTTGAAGATGTCCAGGAGGAGGCCGGTGGCAGCGGAGGAGGAGAACATTTTTACAATGGTGAGTGGGACGAGTTCTCCGGGGAAGCCTATGTATGCGGTAAAATGGCCGATGATTGACGACAAGAAATCAAGGAAGCCAGAGGCGCGCAGGATTCCGACTGCAACCATGAGGCCGATGAGGGTGGGCATGATTTTTATGACGGTGAAGAAACCGCTTTTTGCCCCTTTAATAAAGTTGTCGTATACATTGGTTCTCATAAGTATGCCGTAAGTAACGATAGCCAGAATAATAAACGGAACTATAAAATCCGTAATATACAGAAAAAACTGCATAAACATCCCTCGGCAATCTGTAATATCATTGCTTTATTTATATGCTTATCCGGAGAAAACGATACCTTATTTTGCAGCTGGGCTGCAAATCCGCCCGTCATGGCGTGAGCTTACGGGGTATCATTGGGTATGAATTAAAAGGATGGAATGTCTGGCGTTAGCATAACAGGGGATTTTTACTCATAATATGAAACAAAGACTTTGGGGGAGTTCCTATGCCATCTCTAATTCCCAAACATATCAGAAAACGGCTTCTTGCCGCGTGTCTTACCGTCAGCACAACAGCGGCCCTTTTGTTTACAGGGTGCAGCGTCAGTACAAATACCAACCAGAATAAAACATTCCAGTCATTTACAAAAGAGGTGTTCTGCCAGGAGGTTTCCTCGAATTCGATCAGTCTGCATTATTCACTGAAGGAGCCGGAAAAGTATGGAATCAAGGAAGCACCGGTTACTTTTGGCGGTTTTACTGCGGATTCGAAAGAAGCGGCGGCCTCATTGGAAAATCTTCGTGCGGCACTTGACAGGTTTTCTTATGACAGCCTGTCGGTGGAAAATCAATTGACCTATGACGTCCTGGACTATTACCTGAATATGGCAGAAAAGAATACGGATTATCTGCTGTACGATGAGCCTCTCGGCCTGGTCAGCGGAATCCAGACGCAGCTGCCGGTGCTTTTATCGGAATACCAGTTCTATGACGAGAAAGATGTGGATACATATTTAAAATTGATGCAGTCAACGCCGGAATATTTTGAGTCACTTATTGCATTCGAAAAGCAAAAATCGGCAGCAGGCCTGTTTATGGCGGATTATGCAGCGGATACGGTGATTTCCCAGTGTACGGCTTTTATGGAAATGGGTGAAAGCAATTATTTGATTTCTACCTTCGTGGAGCGGATCAAACAGCTTGGACTATCGTCTGAGACTCAAAGCCGCTATATTAAGAGAAATGCCCAGATGCTCCAAAGTTATGTCCTGCCTGCTTATAATCAGCTGATTTCAGCCGTACAGTCTTTAAAAGGTACTGGAAAAAACGAGGAGGGGCTCTGCCACCTTCCCGACGGAAAGACCTATTATGAACAGATCGTGGCTGAATCAACAGGGTCAGAAAAGACTGTTCCAGAGCTGGAGGATCTGACCAGGAGACAGATTATATCTGACCTTGAGGCCATGGAGGAAGTGCTCAATATAACCGGAAACCAGGCAAAAGAGACAGCAGCCATGGAGGAGAGTAATCCGGTTACTATACTGAATGAACTGGAGCGCAAAACGGGCGGGGCATTCCCAGAGCCGCCTGAAACGGTGACACAGGTCAAATACGTGCCGGAGGCTATGGAAGAACACCTGAGCCCCGCATTTTATATGATTCCCGCCATTGATAATACGGCGGAAAATGTAATCTATGTGAACCAATCTCATATGAGCAACAACCTGACACTCTATACCACACTTGCACATGAAGGGTATCCAGGCCATTTGTATCAGACAGTATACTATGCCGGGACAGATCCCGACCCGTTAAGAAGCATTTTTAATTTTGGCGGATACGTGGAAGGATGGGCAACTTATGCGGAAATGTGCAGCTATTACCTGTCCTCACTGAGTAAAGAGCAGGCTACACTGCTGCAGAAAAACAGCTCCATTGTACTCGGGCTCTACGCACTTGCGGATATGGGGATTCACTACGACGGGTGGAGCAGGATTGACACGGTGGCATTTTTCAAAAATTATGGGATCAAAGACGCGAAAACAATAGAACGTATTTATGAACTTATTATAGGTTCGCCGGGAAATTATCTGAAGTATTATATCGGTTATGTAGAGTTTTTGGAACTGAAAAAAGAATGGGCCGCAAAAAAGGGGAATCATTTTTCACAGAAAGAATTCCACGAGGCAGTGCTGTCTGTAGGACCGGCTCCTTTTGCTCTCGTGGAAGAATATATGTGGAAAATGCCTGTTGATTAGAGGAACAGCCGGAAACCACGGTGATTCATTATCTGAAAATCATGGAAGAATATGATAGAACGCATACTGATTCTTGCCATTTTGCTTTGAAAGGTACAGCGCTTCATCCGCGTGCTTAAACAGCTCCCTGAAAGTGCATCTGTCTTCCGGGGCCAGAGCGATGCCTATGCTGGCTCCTATTAGGGGGAGTTCCCTGTCAGCCGCAGTGTTTATCGCATTGATTGCTTCAAGAAACTGTACAATACGGTCCCGGGGGACGTCGTCACTTGAACAGTCGGGGAGAAAAATTAAAAACTCATCGCCTCCGATGCGCCCAATAATATCCGAAGAGCGGAACGTTTCCTGCAGTACGGCCCCTACTTCTTTGAGCACCTGATCGCCGCAGTCATGCCCACGGGAATCATTGACCAGTTTAAAATTATCAATGTCGATGACTAAAAGTGCACCCTGGGCATTGGCGAGGGAAAGATGGGAAGTAATCTTTCTCTCACAGAATCCGCTGTTCCAGAGACCGGTCAGCTTATCCGTATCTCTTTGCATTTCCAGAATGTTATTAGACATGATCTGCCGGAAATTGAGGTAGTTGAACTGGTGTGAAGTAAAAATGCTGAGCAGATAAAACACAACGGTATTTATAATATCATAAGAGGCAGTGTAAGGAGTCTTATATATTTTGGATAACATACAAAAGATCACGCAGAATATGCCCATAAACATGCAGATTCGGGACGGTATGTCAACGATAAAGAGGGGAAGCCCCACAAGAAATACTATAAAGGCTACTGCGTTGAGCTCCGGCTGCATAATGGTACCTAAATAGACTGACACCCCGAGTATGATGGCAGCCATAGTATAAAGGGCTGCAGGTATTAGCCTTTTATACGCCTTCAGGGATGTTTTCGCCAGGATATTCAGAAAAACGGAAGCTGCGGTAATAATAGTATACGGAACCGTTGCTTTCAGGAAGTTTTCCAGAAAAAGGCTGACCAAAATGAGCGGAACGCCCATTAAGAATCCCAGAGTTGTTATAAGACGCAGGCTTTTCAGATTTCTGTCTGCAATATCTTCATAATAAGTATGATAATTTTCAACAAAATAGTTACTATATGGAATCATAATGATAACCCCCGATTAAATATACTGATACATTGTTTCTATTCTATCATATAAAGTACGTAATATTATGAATAAAATAAAAAATTTTAGGAGGGAACCTATGCTGAATTACTTATGGGCGGGCATGATTATAGTCGGTGTTATCTTCGGGGCTTTTAACGGGAAGATGCCGGATATTACGAATGCGGCGCTGGACTCTGCAAAAGAGGCAGTAACCCTGTGCATCACGATGATGGGAGTGATGTCTTTTTGGGTGGGTATGATGGAGATTGCAACAAGGGCTGGGATTATCGAGATTGCTTCTAAGAAGCTGCGGCCGCTGGTACGGTTTTTGTTTCCGGATATACCGGAGGGGCATAAGGCGAATGATTATATTACGACAAATTTTATTGCAAACTTTCTGGGACTGGGCTGGGCGGCTACTCCTGCAGGACTGCAGGGGATGGGGGCGCTGGCAGATCTGGAGAGGGAGAGACAGGAAGGGCGGGCGCCGGGTGCAGCGCAGAAGCCAGGGGTTGCCTCGGATGAGATGTGTACGTTTTTGATTATGAATATTTCATCATTGCAGTTGATACCGGTGAATGTGATCGCTTACCGAAGCCAGTACGGGAGCGTGAATCCCGCGGGAATTGTCGGGGCGGGAATTGTGGCCACGGCGGTGAGTACGGTGGTGGCTATGGTTTATTGTAAGATGAAGGCGAAGAGGCGGAGGGCTTGATTGCCCTCTGCTTTTGTAATCATATATTTTCATAAACCACCTGCTATGCAGATATGTTTACAGCCGGCTTATAAAGGGCTTACTTTGATTAGCCCACCTGTCACGACGAAACAGATCACTTGTTACGGAGTAGTAACCAATTATGTATCGTCCTCTTATAATAGATGTGGCACACTCGGTATGACTACTATTTTGCTGTCTGAATTGATTTTCATGATCAGGGAGCAGTCATTGTTGTATATTGGCATAAGATGAATAAGCGAAATAAAACATGTATTATCTGCTAAGCGGGAGAACCAAGGATAATCTCTACACCTGCTTCTTTAAGTCTGGTTACATAAGTGGGATCCAGGCCGCTGTCAGATATCAGGCATGTGATCTCGTTGATATCTATTGTTTTTTCGATGAACGGTTTTACAGAAAATTTAGTTGAATCAGCCAGGATATAGCATTTTTTTGCGCACTTAATCAGGCTTTGTTCTGTTCTGGGATCAATATCGAGAGAGGTAATTCCCACATCAAGATCCACAGAGTCACAGCCGGAATATGCTTTGTCCACCTTCACAGTGCTAAAAAAGGCTTCGGATGTAGGACCAAAACACGCACCGTTGCGTTCGCGGATCTGGCCGCCGCAGACATAAAGCTTTATGTTGGGATGGAACAGAAGAAGGTTTGCTACAGGGATGGAGTCCGTAACGACAGTCAAATTTTTCTTATTTGTAATTTTAGACGCAAGAAGAAGAGCCGTAGACCCACTGCTGATGGCAATAAAATCGCCGTCTTCAATCGTTTCAGCTGCGGCGGCAGCAATCTCCTGCTTCTTATTAAAATTGACAATCCCATCAAAGATATCCGGCTGAACCGTTCTCGTATTAAAATCTTTTGGATAATCCGCCTTGATTGCGCCACCGTGGGTGCGCAATAGTAATCCTTTTTCATGCATACTTTGGAACGGAAGGCGTATTGTAGAAACGGACAAGCCTGTGAGCTCGGTTGCTTCAGCAACAGTTATCCTGCCATTCTTTTGAAGTAAATCTAATATCACTTTTTCTCGTTCTTCGTAACAACAGATATTCTAAAGAATATCTCCAGGAAGCAGAGATACGACTTGAGAAAATGGAAGATCCCAATTATGAATTTCCAACTCCATTCAGTAAATTAGATTGGATTCTGGCAATTGCAACAATTATAGTATCCGGAGCACTGCTTATTGGCGGATATTGGATGTAATATAAAGGGATTTTACTGTATATGAGGAGGAATAAAATGGCAAAGAATCGAAATAGTTCAGATGATCAATATACAAAAGAAGCAACATTTGGCACACTGCCGGTTCGCAGATCAGAACGTCAGTATGGAATGTTAGATGCATTCCTCGTGCTCAGCGGGTACGGCGTAGCAACCTGGTAGCCAGGAATCGCCTCTGAAAGCACAGGATCGGCGCTTGTAACTGTTGCGACCATTGAAGAATTAAGCCCTGATTCAAAAGGTGATGTACCGACACTCTGCAGTGGCATTGCGGGGAAATATATATATCAGCCATATTGTACAGGGGCTATGATTACAAAATGGTTTAGGGATGCATTTTGTGAGCAGGAAAAAGAGCTGGAAAAGGAGACAGGGCTCAATGCATATACGCAGATGGATCAATTAGTGGAATCAACGCCTCCGGGTGCGGATGGCCTGATTATGCTCCCATATTTCCAAGGGTCGGGAATTCCAGAGCTTAATGAGAAAGCAAGCGGTGTCTACTATGGTATAAATGCAGGACATACAAGAGGGCATTTTATCAGGGCTATTATGGAAGGGCTTGCAATTGCTTTGAAAAGGATGCTTGAATGTGAAAAAGAGCTCGGGGCGGCCATGGATGAAATCCGTTCACTCGGCGGCGGCTCTAAATCAAAGGCCTGGTGCCAGATTAAGGCGGATATACTCGGGATTCCGGTTAAGGTGATTAAAAATAGCGGCAGCACTCCATGTATGGGGTGCGCAATACTTGCCGGAGTAGCAAATGGGATATGGGCATCAGTAGAAGATGCGGCGGAGAAGTTTGTGGAGATTAAGGAGACTTATTATCCTAATACAGAAAACGCAGAGGTTTATGCGGAAGCTTATCAAAAATATGTGGAGATTACAAATGCACTTAATCCTACATTCCGATAACGCAGGCGTGAAAAGTAATGACCGCTCGTTACTTTTTATAATCCAGCCAGTATCAGTAAATCGGAGGTTAGTCTCGTCGACTAACCTCCGATTTAGTTGTTGGTTGGAGTGTGAAAAGTAAGGATCACTCAATTAAATATAAGGAGAAATTAGATAAATTATTGCATCTATGATAATGTTATGATAAAATTAAGATAAAATAAAAGGATAAAGGAGCATCACATATGATACAGATACGTCCTGTTTCTGACCTTCGAAATAAATTTCCAGAGATTGAGGAAATTGTAAACGGAGGAAAACCTGTCTATCTAACGAAAAATGGTTATGGCGCAATGGTGGTCATGAGTTTAGAGCAGTATGCGAATCTAACCGACAATATCGAAAGAAAATTGGATGAAGCCGACAAAATGGCCGAATATACGGATGAACGACTTTCACATGAAAGCGTTTTTGGACATGTCAGGGATGTGATTAATGGAAAATAAAAAGTATAGGCTGCAGTATCTGCCATTATTTGAGCAGGATTTAATTGAGACAGTTCATCACATTACGTATGTACTGAAAAATCCAGATGCTGCCTTGCGTTTGGCAGATGATGTGGAAGCCGCTATATTAGAGAGGCTTTCAAATCCACTTGCATTTGAGCCGTTTCGTTCGGCGAAGGAAAGAGAACTTTTATATTATCGGATTTATATTAGAAACTATGTAGTCTATTATGTTGTTATAGATGATGTTATGGAAGTTCGGCGGCTCATATACAGAAAGCGAGATATAGACAGGCACTTATAAAGATATAGAACCCAAAAGTTGGTTTACCATATATAAATTACTTTTTATAGTTACCAATATTCCGATAACTTATTAGGATGTTGGTAAGTAGAAATGAGAATAATTCCTGGTAATGTTTCATTAAGGATCAAAATTTGCCGAGGGTACCCGCTAAGACATTAAAATAACATAGGTTAGGGTCATGGATTAGATATAATTAATATGATCGCGAAAGATGTAACAGGGGATGTTATAAAATCTATTTCAATTAAAAAATAGATATTTTATAACATCCCCTGTTTGGAGTTTTATTGACTTTCCTCTATTTATTCTTCAATCCACACTATTTTTCAATCCACACTATTAAAATATTTTATTATGTGAACTTCAAATAATGACTATAACTATTGGCCATTATAAAATACTTAACATTATATTACAAGCATAAAATTAAATAAATTCATAAAAAGAGGTAAGTATTGAAATTATATTTATAATGTGATACCATCAGTTGTAAGAAAAGAAATCCTGGAGGTATATCCCATTTGAAATTATTGGCACATATTACTACATACAAAGGCAAGCGGAAAGAGCAGTCTTTAAAAGAACACAGCTATAAGACCGCCAAGTACGCTTCAGAATGTTTGTTGAACACAAAGTTTTCCAATACTGCCTATCTTGCAGGCCTTCTGCACGACATAGGAAAGGCAACCCAGCTTTACAATGAGTATTTGGAGAAAGCATTCCAGGGAGAAAAGGTACAGCGTGGCAGTGTAAACCATACTTTTGCAGGTGTTATTTATCTTTTTGAAAAGTTCCATACAGATGTTAACTCACCGATGGAAAAGCTGACATGTGAAATTACCGCAACGGCTATAGGTTCCCATCATGGGCTGTTTGACTGTGTTGACCTGGATGGTAACAATGGTTTTATACATCGGCTGCGGAAAGACAGGTCATCGCTGTGCTATGATGAGGCTGTCAGTAGTTTCTTTGAACAGGTAGCTGATGAAAGCGAAGTGCAGATGTATTTCCAAAAGGCTGTAAAAGAGATTACGGACTTTTTCGAAGAGGCAAGAATAACATACAATAATAATGGTTATAAAACATTTTTTCAAATAAGTATGCTGTCCAGGCTGATTCTGTCTTCAGTGATAGAAGGGGATCGAAGGAATACTGCTGAATTCATGAGTCAATGGAAGGAGGATGAAAGGGAAGATATAAACTGGGATAAGTGGCTGGCCTACTGTGAAGACCAACTATCAAAGCTGGATACGTCATCTACGCTTAACCGTATCAGGCATGATATTTCAGGACAGTGCATTGCTTTCGCAGGCAATCCCCCGGATATCTATCGTTTGAATGTACCAACCGGTGGCGGAAAGACATTAAGTTTGCTGAGATACGCACTGGCACATGCACAAGAATTTAATAAAAAACGGATTATCTATAGCATTCCGCTGCTCAGTGTGCTGGATCAGAATGTCCGGGTAATACGTGATTATGTTCCGGATAAAGAGAAGGTATTGGAACACCATTCTAATGTAGTGCATGAAAAAGACAAGGGAGAAGAGCTGGATCCATATGAGCTGCTGAAGGAAAGCTGGGGTGCCCCGGTTATCGTATCAACACTGGTTCAGCTGCTGGACATTTTGTTTAAGCACCAGACCTCTGCAATAAGACGGATGCAGGCATTATGTGACAGCGTGGTTGTGATAGATGAGGTTCAGTCATTGCCGGTGAAGGTAACGGAAATGTTTAATATGGCGATGAATTTTCTGAAGCAGTATTGTAATGCAACGATTATTTTATCTTCTGCGACACAGCCCTGCTTTGAAGAGCTGAAGTGGCCGATCCATCTGGCAAAGGAGCCAGACATGGTTCATCTGGATTCATTACAGCTTCGGACATTTATCCGGGCACAGGTGATTGATTGTACAAGCCCTTACGGGATGGACTTAGATGAGTGTACAGAATTTTGCGGCAATTTGGTAAAAAAGCACTCTTCGGTTCTGATCGTATGTAATACAAAATCACAGGCACGAAAACTGTTTCGGCGGCTGCAAAAGGAAGCCAAACAGTTAGGCGGCTATATATTACATCTTTCCACATCCATGTGCCAGGAACATCGTTCAAATGACCTGAAAGAACTGCAAAATAAATTATCTCTGCTGCAGGATGACGTAAGAAATGGAGGTGGGCAGCAGAAGGTGATTTGTGTTTCCACACAGGTAATCGAAGCAGGAATGGATATTTCATTTGAAGCAGTAGTGCGTGTTCTTGCGGGAATTGATAATCTGGTACAGGTTATTGGAAGATGCAACCGAAGCAATGAGTACGGAAATATAGGAAAGGTCTATTTGATTCATCTTAAAAATGAGGACCTGGGTATGCTGCAGGATATCAAATACCGGCAGATTTGTACCCGGAAAGTGTTGGAATTCAGGAAGCAGATTGGTGAAACCTCCTCAATCAGCGGGCAGGCAGTACATAGATATTATCAATACCTGTTTGAAGAGATTCGGGGCAAAGTACGGTATCCGGTGAAGTCTTACGGAACGGAGATATATCTTATGGATCTATTGTCAAACAATAATGGGAGTGCTAACGGGAAAGAAAACGATGGATATCTGCTGCATCAGCCATTTAAGACGGCCGGTCAGATTTTTGAAGTATTTGATAAGGATACCATAGACGTGCTGGTTCCGTATCAACAGGGAAAGAAGCTGATTGAGCAGCTCAAAAGTATGGAGGAAAAGCAGTTTCATCTGGAGAACTTTAAAGAAATTATGCAGAAGGCAAAAAAATATACGGTCAGCATTTTTGAGAATGAGAAAGAAAGGCTTGAGAGACAAGGCGTACTGCATGGTATACTGGAGAACAGAATTTTTGTTCTGGATGATAAGGCATATCATGAAAGCTATGGATTGATGGACATGGAAGAATACGGGGAATAAAGGAGGAAAAGATGGAGCACAGAAATTCAGTAGAGTTTGAAGTGACGGGAAAGTACGGGATGTTTGCAGATCCCGTCACCCGGGTCGGCGGAGAAAAGTTTAGTTATCAGGTTCCGACCTATGAAGCGTTGAAGGGGATTTTACATAGTGTATACTGGAAGCCGACTCTGATTTGGATCATTGACAGTGTGCGCGTCATGAATCCTATTCAGACAGAGACAAAGGGCATACGTCCTATAAAATATTATAATAATAAAAATGATCTTTCTTATTACACATACTTAAAAGAGTGCAGATATCAGGTGAAGGCACATTTTATAATGAACGAGAACCGACCGGAGCTGAAAGAGGACCGCAATGAGCACAAGCATCATAATATTGCCAGACGCATGATTGAAAGGGGCGGCAGGAGGGATATCTTTCTTGGAGCGAGAGAGTGCCAGGGGTATGTAAAACCCTGTGTGTTTGGCCAGGGAGAGGGATTTTATGACGATATTTCCGAGATCAACTTCGGTACAATGTATCATGGGATCACATATAGTGACGAGGCATATTCGGAGGAGACAAGAGGAAAGATGTCTGTACGTTTTTGGCAGGCTGTCATGAATAACGGGGTGATTGCATTTATACCTCCCTGGAAATGCATCCACAGGCCGGTACGTGAGATGAATATCAAAAAGTTTGGCGTGAAGCAGGAGAACTTTTCTGTGATCCAAGAGGAAGAGGTGATGTAACAGATGTCCTGGATGAGCCAGATTTATAAAACGTATGAAGAAAATGTAGGAAAGGGACAGAATCCGGACGAACAGATGACGCCGGTGGCGCATATGAACGCAAATGCACAGATTGAGGTTACACTGAGCTGGCGGGGAGAGTTTCTGGGCGCAGTAAAGGTAGAAAAAGAAGATGCCGTTACGCTGATTCCCGTCACAGAAGCATCTGCCGGAAGAAGCTCGGGGAAGACGCCCCATGCATTGTGTGATACGCTTTCCTATGTTGGGGGGGATTATTGTCATTATTGTGAAAATGAGAAGGAGAGGAAAAGCGCTGAGGCCAAGTATAAACTCTATATGGAAGCCCTGAAAAAGTGGAGGGAGTCAAAATACAGCCATCCCAAAGTTGAGACAGTACACCAATATTTGTTAAGAAAAGAGCTGATTCGGGATTTGGTGAAAGCGGGAGTAGTTGAGCTGAAAGAGGATGGTACATTCCAAAATAAAAAATTAAGCGGGAAGCCTTATGAAAAAGCACTGGTCAGATTCAGAGTACTGAGCACAGAAAAGGAAGCTGACGGCACATGGCAGGATGCATCACTGATTCAGGCCTATACGGAATATTATTTTGCCAACCAGGATGGGAAAAGGGATATCTGTTATTTTCTGGGACAAGAAAGCGCAATTTCCCAAAACCACCCCAAGGGAATTGTGGCGGCTAATTATGGTGCGAAACTTATAACTGCAAATGATAAGCAGGGTTATACTTACAGGGGAAGGTTTCAAGATGAAGAGCAGGCCCTTGCATTTAGCTATGAGGCGTCTCAGAAAATACACAGTGCGCTGACATGGCTTGCAAAGCAACACGGAGCCTATGCGGGGACGCAGGACAAGAGGCTTTTTATCTGCTGGAATCCTGAGGGGAAAAAGGTACCGTCCATTTTTGGGGATCTGGGACTTACGGGGGATGATTCTGTGGAGGCTGAGGAACCGAACTACCGGAAAAAGCTGATCAAGACATTTCAGGGATACAGAAATCAGTTTGATGAATCAGATTCCGTAGTGATCATGGGACTGGATGCGGCCACCACGGGGCGCCTTTCTGTTACGTACTATTATCAGTTAATGGCCTCCGATTTTTTCGATAGAATTACATACTGGGGAGAGACTTGTAACTGGTTGCTTTTGAAGTTTGACGGGCAAAATCATCCTTATTACGGTATCGAGACGCCTACTTTTGAAAGAATTGTAAAATGTGCGTTTGGACGCGAAAGGGATAGCTCCCATGGGAAGAGCAGATTCATTGAAATAGGTGATAAGCTCCTGAAGGAACAGATACAGAGGTTGGTGAAATGCATGGTAGAAAAGCGGCCTGTCCCGTACGATCTGGTACAGGCGCTGGCGGTACGTGCATCCACGCCGATGGCTTACACAAGAGGAAACAGGGAAAGAGTCTTATCGACAGCGTGTGCAATAATCAGAAAATACTATTACGAGAGAGAAACGGAAAAGAAAGGGGAAGAGGAGTATATGAAGCTGAATTTAGAAAACCATGACAGAAGTTATCTGTTTGGAAGATTATTGGCTGTGCTGGAGAAAGTGGAGAGGCTGACCTACGACAGGGATGAAAAACGTGAGCCCAATGCGATCCGTCTGCAGTCGGCTTACGTCAATCATCCAATGCAGACGTGGAAGGTATTAACAGATCAGTTGAATCCATATCTTCAGAAGCTGCACCCAGAGGCGAGAAAGAAATATAAGGATATGATTACCGATATTGTTACTGCCCTTGAGGAAAAGGATGAACAGCAATTGAACAGGGGATTAGAAGAAACATATCTGATTGGATATTATCTGCAGCGGGCAGAATTGAATAAGCGTGTAGATATAAAGACAGGAAAACAAAATACAAATGATCATGAGGAGGCAGGAGAAAATGAGCATCTTACAGAATAAGATTGATTTTACAGTGTTAGTTAAGGTCATCAATGCAAACCCAAATGGTGATCCGCTTAATGGAAACCGTCCAAGGACGACGTATAGCGGTCAGGGAGAAATATCCGATGTATGTATAAAACGGAAAATCAGAAACCGTCTGCAGGATATGGGAGAAAATATTTTTGTACAGTCAGCAGAACGCAGTGATGATGGTTATACATCTCTGAGTGAAAGGGCTTCCCAAAATATAACCCATTACCAGTCGGATGATGACTATGCAGAACAGGCATGTGAAAAATGGATAGATGTACGTACCTTTGGGCAGGTATTTGCCTTTAAAACAAAAGATAAAAAAGAGGGTGTTTCAGTAGGGGTGAGGGGGCCTGTGTCAATTCACCAGGCTTTAAGCTGTTCACCGGTAGATATTAACAGCATGCAGATCACAAAAAGCGTTAATGGGGAACCATCTGAAAAGAGAAGCTCTGACACAATGGGGACGAAACATCTGGTTGAATTTGGCCTGTATAGAATTAAAGGTTCTGTAAATGTCCAGCTGGCAGAAAAAACTGGATTTTCGGAGGAGGATGCCGAAAAGCTGAAGGAGACGCTTTGTACACTTTTTGTAAACGATGCATCTGCTGCAAGACCTGACGGAAGTATGGAGGTTGTGAGCGTATACTGGTGGAAACATAATAACAAAATTGGGCAGTATTCGGCAGCCAAAGTGCACGACTCATTAAAAATATCCTTGAAAGAAGGAGTAGTGATTCCGTCTTCGGTCGAGGATTATGAGATTAGGCTGGAGGAATTACCGGCATTGGAAGCTGAGGTAATTTCGGGAATGTGATTAAGTCCACGGCGGTGAGTACGGTGGTGGCTATGGTTTATTGTAAGATGAAGGCGAAGAGGCGGAGGGCTTGATTGCTCTCTGCTTTTGAATTTAATTAGTAAAGATAACTAAAAAAGAACGATTATTATTGTGAATAATGGACAAAATATAAAATTTTGTTGACAAATTTAAATACAAAGAGTTATAATCCACTTATAAATGAAACGTTTCAATTAAAGCATAGAGGTAAAGAATGTCAGCAATAAAAAAAGAAAAAACAACAATCACTCAGGTAGCAAAACATGCAGGTGTGTCAATTGGAACTGTTTCAAATTATCTGAATGGAACTGCTCAGGTTTCCCCACAGAAAGCGGAGAATATCCAGGCCGCGATCGATAAATTACATTATACCCCGGATACGGTTGCAAGCTCTTTAAGGAGGAAGAACAGCAAGACGATATATATCCTGACGCCAAACCTGAATAATACATTTTACACGCGGATTATCAGTTCCTATATGGCATATGCGTACCAGGCGGGATATACGGTACAGATTTCCGGTTACGAATACTCTGCCGAAGTGGAAAAGAAGCAATTGGCTGCTCTTGAAAACTGCAAACGGGGAACCATTGTAATCATCTTTAATGGCAGTAAAGATGAAGCGGAGATCAGGAGGCTTATGCAGAATGATATCCATGTCATATTAGCCGACCGGAATGCAGAGGGTTTAAATGTATCCAGTGTATCATTTGATAACCAGGATATGTTATATACAATTGTAGAAATGTTAAAGAAAAAGAATTACAAAAGAATTGGCTTGTTTATAGAACCTGTTACTTTATCGAACTTACAGAAAAGATATGAACATTTTTTAAAGGCTTCCGAAAAATTTGGCTATAAAAATCCTTTAGATAATGTATTTACGGATAAAAGTCTGGCTCTTAATAAATTACACAGCAGTTATATTTTTATGAAAACAATTCTGGAAAATCATAAGAAAAAAGATTTGCCGGATGCCTGGATTGCCTCATCGGATTACCTGGCGATTGGTATGATGCGGGCAATGAATGAATTGGGATACCGTGTTCCACATGATTTTGGGATCATAGGTTTTGATAATCTGGATATTTCAGGGTATGTAAACCCAAGGCTTACGACTGTGGAGCAGAATCAGGAACTGTTCGGCGAAATGCTATGGAAGGTAACAAAGAAGCTGGTTAAAACACAGGAGAATCAACATTTGGTAATTCCACAAAAATTAGTTGAAAGGGAATCCTGTTAAAATAATATGTATTGCGTAAGCGGTACATTTATTTTTATAAAATATTGAAACGTTTCAAGATGTGCTTTACCGGGTATGTCAGCTATTATTTTTTGTATACGTTTTGAAACGTTTTAATATAGAAACCCAAAAATATTAAAGGAGGAACAGGAAATGAAAAAAGGTATCGCAGCATTATTATGTGCAACAATGGTATTGGGTCTAACGGCTTGTGGATCTGATACAAAGGAAACGTCCGGAGAGAAAAAGACAGAAGAAACAGCGGCATCAGAAAGTGTGTCATCCTTGGCGTCAGACGAGGCCGTAAAAAAGGCCTCAGAGGAGGGGTGGGAGATTGCCGTAGTGCCGAAGGATTCTACAAACCCATGGTTCGTAAGAATGAATACAGGAGTAGAAGAATTTGCGGATCAGACAGGTGTCAACTGCTACCAGATTGATACAGGTGAAATTGATGCAACGCATCAGGCTCAGATGGTCGAAGATTTGATTGCCCAGGGCGTAGATGCAATTTGTGTGGTTCCTGTAGATGTGCAATCCATGGATGTGGTACTTAAAAAAGCCCAGGATGCAGGAATTGTAGTAATCGCCCATGAAGGCGCAGAACTGAAAAATGTAGACTATGACATCGAGGCTTTTTCGAATGCAGGGTATGGCGCTTTTATTATGCAGAATCTGGCAGAAGCGATGGGAGAAGAAGGTGTGTATACCACTATGGTGGCATCGTTGACAAATGGCTCACATAATGAGTGGGCGGATGCTGCAGTTGAATATCAGAAAGAACACTATCCTAAGATGACTTTGCTGGAAGAAAATCCGCGTGTGGAATCAAATGATAATGGAGACACAGCATACAATGCAGCAAAAGAACTGATTAAGACCTATCCGGATCTGAAGGGGATTTTAGGAACTTCTTCCTATGACGCGCCGGGTGTCGCTAGAGCAATTCAGGAGCTGGGACTGCAGGATAAATTCTTTACTACAGGGACAGGCATGCCGGCGGATAATGCGGAGCTGCTTAAATCGGGTATTATTAAATCTCTGACTTTATGGGATCCGGCCATGTCCGGCGAAGCTATGGTTTCACTGGCTTGTAAAGTTCTGGCAGAAGAGAGTATCACAGCACCATTAAACCTGAATGTAGACGGATACACAGAGATGACAGAACGTGAAGGTTCTAAAACCGTACTGGAAGGTCAGGGCTGGGTCACAATTGATGCAGATAATGTAGATAGTTTTGGTTTCTAATAAACTTTAAGAATCGGAGCGCCGCTTCGGCGGCGGTTCGATTCTTTAAAAAGCGAAGAGGAGGACGCATATGTCAGAGTGTTTGTTAAAGGCAGAACATATTCAAATATCATTTGGAAATGTCCATGCACTCAAAGATGTTTCATTGGAAATCGTTCCTGGAGAAATTCATTGTCTGGCAGGTGAAAACGGCTGCGGAAAATCTACACTTATTAAAATCATCTCGGGTGTACACCAGCGCAGCGGGGGGACCATCGAATTTGATGGGAAAAAACTGGAAAAGATTACACCAATTGACGCAATCAATATGGGGATTCAGGTTATTTATCAGGATTTCTCTTTATTCCCTAATTTGACTGTAGCAGAAAACCTGGCATTAAATTCAGAATTAGCATCAGGCAAAAAAACAATCAGTTGGAAGAACGTAAGGAAAATCGCGGAAGAAGCAATTAAAAAAATCAATATGGATATTGATTTGGATGAAAAAGTAAGCCGTTTATCTGTTGCCCAAAAACAGATGGTAGCAATCAGCAGAGCGCTTATGTTCAATGCAAAATTGATTATAATGGATGAACCAACGACTGCATTGACTAAAAAAGAAGTAGATGCACTATTCAAAATCATATTAAAACTGAAAGAACAAGGGATTGCAATTCTCTTTATCAGCCATAAATTAAATGAAGTATTTGAAATATCAGACCGGTTTACAATCTTTAGAAATGGAGAGATGGTGGCAACTGGAAGAACGGATGAATTAGATGATAAGAAATTTACCTACTATATGACAGGACGTGAATTCGCAGACAAAACTTTTGTTCCTGAAAAAGTCACAGATACACCTATTTTTGAACTAAGGAATCTTTCTTTGGAAGGTTCATTTAAAAATATCAGCCTTACTTTACGGGGAGGTGAAATCCTGGGGATTACAGGTCTTCTGGACTCAGGCCGTACGGAACTTGCGCTGTCTATGTTTGGGCTGAAGCCCGCTACATCGGGGGAGATCATCCGAAATGGAAAACCTGTAAAAATCACAAATCCGAGAGAGGCCATTGCCAACAAAATAGGATATGTACCAGAAGACCGTCTGTCGGAAGGGTTGTTTTTACAGAGATCCATTGGTGACAATATTATTATTTCTGAGATCGATTCTTTAAAGAAGAAAAATGGCCAGTTTGATCTGAAAAAAAGAGATGAAGAAGTAGACCGATGGGTAAAAGAATTCGAGATAAAAACAAAGAATCCGGATAATCCCGCAACCACCTTATCAGGCGGAAACCAGCAGCGCATAGTTTTGGCAAAATGGCTGGCATGTAATCCGGATGTTCTGATCTTAAATGGCCCGACAGTCGGTGTTGATATTGGATCGAAACATGATATTCATGCAATCCTTCAGCGATTAGCCCAAAAAGGCCTGGGTGTTATTATTATTTCTGATGATCTCCCGGAAGTAATACAGAACTGTTCACGCCTTTTAGTCATCAAAGAAGGTTCTATAGTTGCCGAATATGATACTCAGCAGGTAAAAGAACAGATGATTATTGATGCAATGATGTAAGGAGACAGGCGAATGAATAAAAAATTAAAATCAACATTTAAATCCAATGAAATATACATATTTCTCATTATAATTGCGTTAGGAATCTTGGTGCAGATTCGCTCGGGACAGTTTTTTACCGGAAATAATATGGTGGATTTGCTAAGTGCGATGATTGTACCCGGAATGTTTGCGGTGGCGGAATTCTTAGCGATCATTGCCGGAGGCATTGATGTATCTTTTCCGGCATTGGCTTCTCTGTCTGCATATGCATCCACCAGGATTTTGCTGGACCAGAATTATGGCGGCAATGTGGTTTTGGCTTTTGTGATTGCCATGGCGATTGGCGCGCTGTTAGGCGCTGTAAATGGTTTTCTGATTGGTTATCTGAATCTCAATGCTATGATCGTTACATTAGGTACTTCCAGCGTATTTCAGGGATTCATGCAGGGAGCACTGCGGGCAAAACAGTTATCTGTTATACCAGCTGGTATGAAAGAATTTGGGACAAATTCGTTTATCACAGCAACGAACAAAACGAATAACCTGACTTCCATCCTGCCCTACACTTTTATTATTTTGTTGATTGTTTGTACAGCGATGTTCCTTATCCTGCGGTATACGATTTTTGGACGTGGTATCTATGCGATCGGAGGGAATCCGGTCAGCGCACATACGGTAGGATTCAATGTAAAACGAACAAAATTTTTCATGTATATTATCATTGGCATGATTGCAGCAGCAGGCGGTATCTGCCGTGTATGCATGATGCAGCAGATGCATCCGACCAACATGCTTGGAATGGAAATGAATATTATTGCAGGTGTTGTGCTTGGCGGAGTTGCGCTGACTGGCGGGGCCGGAACCCTGATCGGATGCATACTGGGTACATTTTTGATTATACTGGTTCAGAACTCTATGATTCTCCTGGGCGTGCCGACTACATGGAGTAACGTGTTTGTTGGAATCGTAATTGTTGTGGGCGTGGCATTAAGTGCATACCAGTCTATCAGGACTGAAAAAGCAAAAAGTAAGATGGTAAAGGAGGCAGCATAATGGAGAGAGTAAAATGTTTTTATTCAAAAAACCGGGAAGTGAGCCGTCTTTTTATTATTATGATTGCTTGGCTGATATTTATGCTGCTGACACAGGCCGGTAAGTTTTTTACAGGTGCAAATTTCCTGACTATGGCAGGACAGTTCCCGGAGTATGGCCTGATGGCATTAGGAGGCATGCTCTGCATGATGACCGGAGGAATTGATTTATCAGTAGTTGGAACAGCCAATATGACAACGATTATCAGTGTCTACGTGCTGAACTGGATTTTTGGTGTAGACGGAACGATGCCGGCAGGCTTCTCTGTTGTGATATTTCTGATTGCCATACTTACCGGCTGTGTGATAGGGGCTTTTAATGGTTTTCTGATTTCGGAATTAAAGGTGCCGCCTATTTTGGCCACCTTAGGAGTAAATCAGCTGATTACCGGTTTGTGTATTGTTATTACAGGGGGGGCGGCTGTATCTTCCTTCCCAAAACAATTTTGCGATATTTTTTCAACGAATTTGTTTGGCATTATTCCGGTTCGTGTAATTGTCTTCATACTGGCGGCTGTTATGATCTGGTTTATGCTGGAGAGAAGTACCTATGGGACGAAATTGAGGTTATATGGATCAAGCGCGCATGTAGCGGAGTTTTCCGGAATAAACACAAAGAAATTAGTTTTTAAAACCTATATGGCTTCGGCTGTTTGTGCCTCTATAGGCGGTCTGATGATGCTTAGTACATACGCATCTGCAAGAGCAGATTATGGGAGTAATTATACCATGCAGTCAATTCTGCTGATTGTGTTGGGCGGTGTCAGCCCGAATGGCGGGAAAGGCAGATTATCTGGTGTGGCTGCGGCAATCATTCTTTTAAAATTTATAGAATCAGGTATTAACCGTTTCAGAAGCGTTTCCACATACTATGTAACACTGATTTGGGGCGCGGTTTTAATCCTGGCTCTTGTAATAGATTATTTTAGTGCACGTCCTAAAAAAGTAAAATAGTATGGGAGAATAACTATGAGCAGAAAAGTTTTTGGGCAGATTGGCCGGCTTAAAAAAGATAAAATCCAGGAGTATAGAAAGCTGCATATGGATGATGTACATACACCGCATTGGGAAGGGGTGCTGCGCATGATTCGTGACTGCAATATACGGAACTACAGAATCTTTATGAAAGACGATTTAGTTTTTGGATATTTTGAATATGTTGGAGACGACTATGAGGCAGATATGGCAAAGATGGAAGCTGATGAAGTGACCAGGCAGTGGTGGAAACTTACGCGCCCCTGTTTTACAGAATATTCAGCTTCAAGTAAGGAAGCATTTTATGAGGACATGGATCAGATCTTTGATTTTGCAGAATAGAAAGTAGAGGCGATTATAATGAAAACAATTAAAGACAAACAGATTCTTGTTGGAGCAGATTTTGCAGGATTTCCATTAAAGGAGGCGGTTGTAGCTCATTTGAAGGAATATGGATGGACCGTAACAGATGTAGGGGTTCAGTCTGAGGATGACAGTAGCACAGAATTAATGTTTCACAGAATTGGACTTCGTGTTGGTTCCATGATATCGGAAGGAGAATTTGAACGCGCATTAATTTTTTGCGGAACTGGAATGGGGATCCATATTGCGGCTAGCAAGTGTCCGGGGGTATTTTCCGGCGTGGTGGAAAGTGTACCGGCGGCACTTCGTGCGATTACAGGGAACGGAGTAAATGTACTGGCAATGGGAGCCTTTTATGTAGCACCTAAGATGGGATGCGATATTGCAGATGCGTATCTGAGTAATAATCTGGGTGATGGGTATGAGTGGTGGCCCAATTTTTATGAATTTCATAAACTTGCGTGTGATGAACTGAACAGCTTTGATTATAACAGATATAAAGAAAGCGGGTATAAACTTGAACATTTGGGAGATTATCCTTTAGAGCTGACGCAGGATCCGAGGCTTTTCGGCTGCAGGTAGAAATGAGAAAAATTATATACTTTAGATCAATAGAAAAGGTTTGATATGCTCCCTTCCGGGCAGCAAGTTGAAGTAATAAGGACTTGCGCTTGGGAGGGAGCATATTTTATGGGAAGAAATAGCAGGGGAGCGGCAGAGAGTATAAAAATACACCCCTAAAGTATAAAAAACGACTCTTATAAGGCAACTGGAATCCGTATATAATAGATTCAGGATATCCGAAGAAGAAACTCATTTAGCAGTGAAAAAGTGAAAAGTACGTGGGAGGGTTCATCATGAAAAGAAGATTAAAAAAATTAGCTGCATTTGGTTTGGCAGCAGTTATGACAACTGGTATGCTGGCAGGCTGCGGCAGTGGACAGGCCGACAGTGAAAAAACAGATTCCAAAGAAGCGGATAAGTCAGCAAAAAATGAGAATACGCTGGAGGTAGAGGTTATCTACACGGGTCAGCCGCTGGATCAGTTCCGGGAAGTTTTGGACGGATTCACAGAAGAGACAGGAATTGGAATTGAATTGGTTACACCGGGTTCAGATTATGAGGCTGTTATGAAAACAAGGATGGCATCAGGAGAAATGCCGGATGTTTTTGTGACACACGGCTGGTCTATTGCAAGGTATAAGGAATACCTGACAGCCTTGAATGACGAGGAGTGGTACGACAGAATTGATGATCCGGTTCTGCCCATTATTTCTGACGACGACGGCAGCATATACGTACTGCCTGTCAGCCAGGTGACAAACGGTGTTGTATATAATAAGACGGTGCTTGAAAATGCAGGAGTAAATGTCGGTGATATCCGCACTATGGACGATTTTAAAGATGCCTGTGAGAAGATTAAAGCTTCCGGGGTTACCCCATTTTTCGTGGAAGGAAAAGACACCTGGACTGCAGCGGTTCTCTATAATGCGATGGCGCCGGCATTCTATACCACAGAAGGCTGTAAATACCCATCCGGTGAGGAGCTGAAAGATGGAACCTTCGACTGGGATACAAAAGGAAGCTGTGTTCTGGAAGAAATCGCAGATATGGTACAGGCCGGATACTTTAATAAAGACCTTGTTACCGCTGATAATGCGGCAACCCTGACAGCTCTGGGGGAAGATGCCTGTGGATTTAGTACCGAGGTTGAGATTGTGAAAGTATTAAACGTAGCTCCGGATGCACAGCTTGGGATCATGCCGATTCCATGTACGACTGAGGAGGGTAAATCCCAGTATATGATCGGGGAAGGAAGCTGCTTTGGAATCTGGAAAGACACAGAAAAGATGAAGGAAGCAAAACAGTTTTTAAATTACCTTGCAAAACCGGAAGTGGCAGACAAGATCATGGAACTGGACGGAGGGCTGCCCGCTCTTAAGGATATGAACACGGAAAATGTAAGCTACAAGGCCTTTTCAGAAAGCCAGGAAATCTTTGAAGGTGATATCTTCTACGATAATCTGTTCGACCGGGAATATTTCCCAAGCGGAATGTTTAATGCAGATGCGGATGCAGTGATCGAGGTTTTTATGGACCCAACAGAAAAAGGGGTTAACGCCGGACTGCAGCATTTAAAGAGTACGTTCCAGGATAAATATGTAGCAGCAGAGTAAGCAATGTAAAGGAGTGAAACCAAAGTGAGGAAACGAGCAGTAAAAATGAGCTGCTTTTACATACCGGCCATTTGTCTGATTTTGTTTTTTGTAGTGAGGCCTTTTTGTGAAACGGTTTATGTATCTTTGTGTAAGTGGAATGGGTATTCGCCGGAAAAAATCTTCATAGGACTTGAAAACTACAAGGCAATGTTTTCGGACAAGCGTCTCTTGACGGCATTTATTAATACACTCATATACGGTTTTGTGTCCACTGTGCTTCAGAATATCATCGGATTGGGGGCGGCATTGTTTGTCAATTCCCGTTTTAAGGGCAACAACCTGATCCGTGTGGTGATCTATATGCCGATTATGATATCAAGCCTGATTATGGGGTACATCATGTATTTCTTTTTAACCTATGACAATGGTGTGCTCAACGATATTCTGGGGATATTTGGCAAGGGGGCAGTAGATTGGCTGGCAGACGGAAAGAATGGAGTATTGTTCATCACCATAATTAATACCTGGCAGTACGCGGGATATTGTATGATCATATATCTTTCCGGGCTTCAGAATATCTCGAAAACATATATTGAGGCGGCAGAAATTGATGGAGCAGGCTCATTTGCACGTTTCCGGTACATTACCCTGCCCATGCTGATTCCGGCCATCACAAGTGCTGTAATGATCGACCTGATCGGCGGACTGAAAATATTTGACGGCATTATATCATTGACAAACGGCGGGCCGAATTACAGCACGCATTCGATGATGACGTATTTGAACAGCCAGTATTTTCTGGCGGAGAAAGCGGGTTATGCATCTGCCATAGGTATTACCACCTTTGTTATGATTATGGTGGTCGCTCTGTACAGCAATCACTATTTAGAGAAAAAGAGTATCGAAGCGTAGAGAAAGCGGGACGGTTAACAGATGAAAACAGGAACATTAAAAAAACAGATCAAACAGAATTGGTGGAAGTATCTGGTGGCGGCCGGCATATTGATTATTTATCTGCTTCCAATTTATGTGGTAGTGGTTACATCCTTAAAACCTATGACAGATCACACGTCCAGACTGCTGCCGCCCATGGAACTTCATTGGGAGAATTATATCAGGGCATTTCAAAACAGTAACATATTAAATGCCATTAAAAATTCCTTTATTATTACAGTTGGAACAGTTATGATTGTAGTGATAGTAGGCTGCCTTGCAGCTTATCCAATGGCAAGGAATAGAAACCGGCTCAGTAAGACCATGAAGACTTTTGTGCTGGGCGTGATGATGGTGCCGGGAATGTCTATGGTTGTTGGTATTTATTCCACCCTGGTTTCGATCCACGCGATTTCTACCTACTGGGGAATTATCGCGGTGAGTGCGGCGTTTGGACTGCCGGTATCCATTTATATGTACAGTAACTTTATTATGGCAATCCCGACGTCTCTGGACGAAGCAGCTTATATGGATGGCGCCGGAATTTTAAGGACATTTTTTCAGATTATCCTTCCGCAGCTGAAGCCGGTGACGGCCACGGTTGTGCTGATGCAGGCGGTTTCAACCTGGAATGAATATGGATATTCACTCTATATTCTGCAGAAGAAGGAGATGTATAATGTCACCCTGACCGTAAAACAGTTTTTCGGGGAGCAGATGAAGGACTTAAACGGTGCAGCTGCCTGTGCGGTGATTGCGATTGTTCCGGTGGTGATTGCCTACTTGTTTTTACAGAAATATTTTATCCAGGGCAGCCTGGACAGTGCGGTAAAAGGGTAGGGAAGAGGTAAGTGTTCCTAACCATGAGCCGCCACAATGAGACAAGACACAAGGAGTAAATAAGATGAAAAAAATTGCATTTATAGGCGCAGGCAGTGTTGTATTTACCAGAAGCCTGGTGCGGGATCTGATGACGTTTCCGGCATTCCAGGATGCCACGATTGCCCTGATGGATATTGATGATGAAAAACTTATGTATGCTGCAAAGTCTGTAGAGAAAATTATTGGTTCCGGAAATTATCCGGCAAAAGTGATTTCTACGAAAAGCCGGATTGAGGCTCTTAAGGATGCTGACGGCGTTGTCAGCACCATTAATATAGGAGACCTTGCTGTCTGGGCAAATGATATTACGATTCCAAAGAAATACGGTGTAGACATTAATGTGGGGGATACCAGGGGACCGGCCGGAATCTTCCGGGCGATGCGGACCCTGCCGGAGATGCTTGCTATCTGTAAGGATATTGAAACCTACTGTCCCGGGGCCATATTTTTGAACTATACCAATCCTATGGCAATGCTGTGCAGAGGGATGCAGAGCGAGACAAAGGTGAATGTGACGGGACTGTGCCATAGCGTCCAGGGGACTGCGGAAATGCTGGCACGGTGGATCAAAGCCGATATGGAGGATATTACATATACCTGCGCCGGCATCAACCATCAGGCCTTTTATCTGGATTATAAATGGAAGGGGGAGGATGCATACCCTCTGATTAAACAGGCGGCAGAAGAGCATTATCAGGAGGAGATCGTGCGAAATGAGATGCTCCGTCATCTTGGCTACTATGTGACAGAGTCCAGCGGACATGCCTCAGAATATGTGGCCTGGTTCCGTAAACGTCCGGATCTTATTGAAAAATATTGTACTCACGGAACAGGCTGGAACCCCGGACACTATTTCATGGTGAAGGACGAGTACGAAAAAAGAGAACATACCTGGAAGAAAGAATTTCTGGAATGGGCCGACAATCCGGTGAATCTGAAACGTGGAAATGAGTATGCCGCCAATATTTTCAATGCCATGTTTGGTGATGGCGCGCTGTATAAATTCAACGGGAATGTAAGAAACTTCGGCCTGATTGACAACCTTCCGGAAGGCTGCTGCGTGGAAGTGCCGGTGCTTGCCTCCAAAGGCACGCTGGAACCGATTCATGTAGGTCCGCTGCCTCCTCATCTCGCGCTTCTAAATAATGTGAGCTCCAGAATCGAGGAGCTGGCTGTAGAAGGGGCAATTACCGGAGATCCGCAGAAGATCTACCAGGCCTGCTATTTTGACCCATTGACGTCCGCAGTCTTAAGCCTTGCAGAGATTAAATCTATGGTGCGGGAAATGTTTGAAGCAAATAAAGAATATCTGCCGCAATTCAAATATTACGAATAAATACAGAGGAGATTATAGCATGACATTTCGTGAGAACGTACTGGCGATCCTGCATTATGAAAAATATGAACACTTCCCGGTAGTTTCCTTCGGGTATTGGGAAGAAACCTTGGACAAATGGGCGCAGGAAGGCCACATTACCCAGGAAGAGGCAGAAGGATACCGCAGGGAAGGGGACAATTCCTCCGCTGATCAGTCTGTCATGAAGAGGTTGGGATTTGATTTTAACTGGAATTCCTGTATAAGCACAAAAAATCAGATGTTCCCAGCCTTTGAAAAAAAGATTCTGGAGGAAAAACCAGATGGCAGCAGGATTGTAAGGGATGAGCAGGGCCTGATTGTTCTGGAAAAACTGGACACCATTTCAATTCCGGCGGAAATTGGGACTTCTCTTATGGATCGGAAGGCATGGGAAGAACTCTATCTGCCAAAGCTTGAGTGGAAGGAAACACGGGTAGACCGGGAATTTTTCAAAAATCTTCCTTCTCAGGGCAGCAGGGAAATCCCCATTGGCCTGCACTGCGGCTCTCTGATTGGGTATATGAGAAATCTGCTGGGGGTTGAGCAGTTAAGCTATCTGTATGTGGATGATGAGGATCTGTATGTGGAGATCATTGACACCATCGCAGAACTGGGGTATCAATGCCTGGAAGAGGTCTTAAAGACGGGAGCAAAGTTTGATTATGCTCATTTCTGGGAGGATATTTGTTATAAGAATGGACCGTTGGTTACACCAACCGTTTTTGAGGATTATGTGGCTCCTCATTATAAAAAGTATACGGCATTGCTGAAGCAGCATGATATTGACATCGTTTCTGTGGACTGTGACGGCTGTATTGACCGACTGGTACCTATCTGGCTTGAGAATGGGGTTAATACCATGTTTCCCATTGAGGTGGGTACCTGGAATGCAAGCATTGGGCCATGGAGAGCGCAGTATGGCAAAGAGCTCCGCGGCGTGGGCGGCATGAACAAGACAGTATTTGCCCGTGATAATAAGGCGGTCGACGAGGAGATAGAAAGGTTAAAGACGCTGATTGAACTGGGAGGATATATCCCATGTCCGGACCATAGAATTGCTCCGGATGCTAAGTTTGAGGTGGTTCAATACTACTGTGAGAAAATGCAGAATCTGAAATTATAAAGAATGGGGCGCAAAGGGGTCTGACCCCTTTGCGTACCATTTTCTGAATATTCTGAACATTATCGGGGAGGGCATAATGAAAAAATATTCTTTGAAGGTATCTTTGTACCGGGCATTTGCCAGTTCTGTGTTTATGCCCTTCATTATAATCAGTTTTATTTTATTGAACTTTTTTAACCATCAACTCTTAAACAGTTACAATACTAACAATAGGATTATTCTTCAGACCCTTACAAATCAGCTGGACAGTTCCCTGCAGAATGGAGAGCATTTTTTTCTGCAGTATTTGGCGGATACGAATATTGCCAGGTTTTATCAATATGTAAATAACACTGAAATTGATGCTTCACAGGAGAATTTGTATGGTTATATCCGATATTCGGTCAAGTACAGAAGCGCATTGAATAAGTATCTGACCGTGTCGGATCCCATTCACAGAGGGATTGGATTTTTGCCGGAAAATGCGAATAAGGGAAATTTCTTTTATTTGAATAAGTATGGCGGATCAATCCTGCGGTATGAGGAGAATGCAGAGCCGTTGTATGAAGAGCTGACAAAGCTGTTATCTGGTGAGGTGAGATTTTTCCCCGGCAGCCTTATGTCCGGAAGTGAGGAATATCATGAGGAGCAGCCTGTCTTTACGATGCTGTGTCCGGTGAGCAATCTGGAAACGGCATCACGGCAGGGATATGCGTTTTTGGAACTGTCCCAATCGGTATTTTCAGACCTGAATGAAAAAATTACGCTGCCTGAGGGAGCGGGACTGGTTATTTATTTTCCGGACGGGACTCCGGCCTATGCCACAGAGGAAAGGTTTATCACAGAGCAGGATGATATGGCGGACACGAAGGAGCTCATGGGCAGGAAGGTGAGGATAGAAGGAGATACACATTATCTGTACCATATGAAGGAGGAGAAATATGGGTTCAAAATTGATTATGTGCTGCCGCACAGCACCATATTAAGGGAGGCCAACCATACTTCATTTGTGATCCTGCTGTTTTGGTTTTGTGCGATGGCAGCGGCATTTTTTATTTTTATGAATTTAAGCCGCCGTATATCTGTTTCTACGGAAAGGATTGTCTCGTATATCCAGAAGTACCGGTTGGGAGATGAGGAGAGCAGCGGGAATATGCCTGCAATCCCCATAGAGGAGTTTTCGGAGATTTCTCTGGCAATGACGGAGATGACAGAGCGGATCACGGATCTTGTACAGCACGAGTACATCTGGAAAATGAACCAGCAGATGGCGGAATATAAGGCTATGCAGGCGGAAATTAATCCTCACTTCTTCTATAATGTCATGAACTCCCTTCAGGCGCTGAATCGGATCGGGGATACGAAAAATCTGGAAAAGGGGATTTTAAATCTTTCCCGGATGTTTCGTTATACCTGTGAACCGGGATATGATTCAAGCATTCAGAAGGAATGCCAGTTTATTGAAAGTTATCTTATGCTGGAAAAAATCCGGTTTGAAGAACGCTTGTATTATGATATTCAAGTGGAGGAGCAGCTAATGGACTTTACCATTCCCAAGCTCTTGCTTCAGCCTTTGATTGAAAATGCTATGCGTCATGGAATGGCGCCGGATGGAAGTTCCTTAAGCATTTTGCTGCGGGTCTGCCAGGTAAAGAGCACAAATGGAGCGGCTTTTGTATGGATTCAGGTAGCTAATGACGGAATCCCATATAAAGAGCAGGATATCTATACCAAGGACAGGGTAGGAATTACGAGTGTTCGGGATCGCCTTTTTATTACATATCCGAACTCCTTTTTTTGGTATGACAGAAAAGGAAGATATCAAACGGTCTGTAACCTGTTGATTGCAAAAGAAGAAAGTCTGTACCAGTATTGAGGAAGGCAGGGGAAATTTATGAATATCTTAATAACAGATGATGAGAGGCTGATAAGGCTGAGTTTACTGTCTATGCTGGAGGAACTGTATCCGGGGATTCATCACATTTCACAGGCAAAAGATGGGGAAGAAATGATCCGTATGGTGGAACAATCATTCTACGATCTGGTTTTTCTGGACATTAATATGCCGAAAGTTAATGGACTGGATGCTCTGGAAATATGCCGTCAGAAGGCTCCTGAGACCCAGTGGTGTATTCTAACGGGGTATGCTGAGTTTGAATATGCGAAGCGGTCGATTGGCCTTGGAGTCAAGGAATATCTGCTGAAGCCATTAGATATTGACCAACTAAAGCAGCTCATGGGTGAGATCATAAAAGGAAAGCAGCAAAAGCTTCAGAACCAGAATCAGCTCTTCGAAAACAGAGTGAGCCAGGCCATTGCCCTGGCGGACATGGCAGGGGGTGTCAAGCAGATGCAGCCGGCAGGGAAGGACGCGGTTTACAGTATGTATGTGTTCTTCTTGGATACGGATGAGAACAGAAAAAGGCAGGAGCTATATGCAGAGCTGTACGAACATCTCTCCGTATATCTGAGCAAAACTATAGAGGAAAGGGACCGCTATGCCTTGTTCTTTCTGCAGACCAGTGAGCTTTGCCTGGTCATTGAGGGAAAAGAATATATGAGGATTCATTCCTATTTGCGCCACCATCAGGATCTGTTTGACAAAAATACGAGAATTGTGGCAGTAAGTGCGGTGGCAAAGGACTTCCGGGAGATGTATATGAATAAGCAGATTATGCTGGCGCTGGCAAGCGTCCGTATACTGGAGGAAAATTATAAGACCATATCTTTACAGGCATTAAATGATCAAAAAGATTTGATGGAAAAACAGTATTTATGCGAGAAAATAGAAATGCTTACAGCCAGCTATATGACGGGAAACTATGGGTTGGCAAACGAATTGCTGCAGGAAATGGAGCGTGAAGACGAACTGAGAAAAAGCTTTGAAAAAATAGACAGCCGTCCCCTGCGCGCCTATTTGTCCGTTATCTGGAAAAGCAGCTTTGAGGGAGAAGAATATGCAGATCTGCTACGGCATTTCCGAAAGCTCCTGCAAAATGCCACGTGGGAACAGAACAGCGAAAATCATGATATTGTTCAGCAGATTAAGGATTATGTGACGGTAAATTACATGAATGATGTGACCATAGCGGAGATGGGGAACCGATTTGATATCAGCCCTTCCTATATCAGCAGAATTTTCCGGAATAAAACAGGGGAGAAATATATTGACTTTGTCACCGCAGTAAGGATGAAGAAGGCAATGGAAATTATCCGGAAGAGCCCGTCTTTATCAGTTAAGGAAGTGGCGGAACGTGTGGGATATATTAGTGAAAAGCATTTTTCAAAAACCTTTAAAAAATATTTTGACTGCCTGCCTTCGCAAGTGGCGAGAGAATAGGCGGTTTATTATGGGAAACTATATACCCAAAGGGCACTCCGCAACTTATGCCCTTTGGGTATATCTTATTTTTCAGCTTTGCTGAGGACTCGCCCGGCAGGGGGAGGGAATCCTTTTGGTGATGCAATGCCTTGTCTTTATGTAGGATTCAAATACAATAGTTGAATATATAAAATGCTAAGCTTCGACATATGTAAGCACAATTTAAAAGCAAATCATCTAATTGATCTCCGAAATCATTCTAAATTCCGTAGGAGACATACCGGCTATTTTCTTGAATGTATTAGAAAAATAGCTTACATCGTTAAATCCAACTGCCATGGCAATATCCCGTAATCTTAAGGATTCATCCTTTAAAAGTTCCTTTGCCTTTTCGATCCGAAACTGAGTAAGGTGTTCTGTGATAGATTCACCCGTTTCTTTTTTGAATAAACGGCTAAGATAACTGGCATTAAGACCAACAGCGTCTGCAATGTCGTTAAGCCCAATCTGTTCATTAAAGTTGTTTTCGATATATTGTACAGCTTTTTTTATAGGCAGATTCTGGCTGAGTGAGGGAGAAGATGTATTATTTTCGGCGCTGTAAAACAGGATTTTCTTTTCACTTTTTGCATTGTGTTTGAAACAATAGCAGCATTCGAGATAAGCTGTATTCAGTTCTGTGATCGAAGAATGGGGAGTACTGATTGCAGCTTTTAATCTGTATGCCGGATAATTTTCTGCAAAAGTAAAAATCTGATTTAAGGAAGGCACGATGGGTGTATGCTCCAGTTTACTGGTATCATTTAATACAATGCACAAGTATTTGGAGTGCACCGGAAAAATAACAGGTTTTACAGAGGAGAAAATTCCTCTGAGGAATCGGGTAACTGTGTTGATAAAATCTTCTTTAAGCTGGGCGGAGTCGTCGATGATCCGGATCTTTATGAGGATACAGTAAAAATTATTGCCGGATACCTGATAAAGCCGTGTTTTATCGATAATCTCATCGGGAGAAAGCGGAACATCGTAGACAAGATCCTGGTAGAATTTTATCTGAAGTTCTTCCTGATTTTTGATAATTGTCTCCTGTATACTGTCAAAATGGCGCTGCTTTTTCTGCTCCTCCTGTATGGCACTGATTGCCCTGCGGACAGCATTTTCTATCTTACTTAAGGGATTATCCTTTAATATAAAGTCGAATGCCCCATGACGCAGGGCTTCCTGGGCATACTTAAAATCGGAATACCCGGACAGGATGATTAATTTGGTGGAAGGGGCATATTTCTGCACATACTCTGCTAACTCTAACCCATTTTTTCCGGGCATGCGGATATCCGTAATTACGATATTCACACAGGTGGTTTGGAGAAATTCAATAGCTTCCAGACCGTCGGATGCTGAGTGTACAATCTGGCAATCCAGGCCTGCCCAGTCTATAAAAGTGCTGATTCCTTCCCGGATAATTAATTCATCATCTACAATCATGATTCGATACATAGAACATCCTCCTTTTTGCTCTGTCATGACAGCGGCAGCCTGACAGATATTGTAGTTCCTTCGCCCGGCGTGCTGGCAATGGTAATCCCATACTGTTCGCCATAGGTGTATTTTAAGCGTAAGTGTGTATTAATCAGACCAATGTGGTGTCCTTTTCCCTCGGATTGGGATAACACTGAAGCATCTGGCTCATTCAGCTGTCTATTCATTTCTTCTGGATGAAACCCAATTCCATTATCAATGATCTGGAGCAGCATTTCCTGTTCATCTACGATATCTCCCGTAATTAATATTGTACCTTCCTCCACCTTATTCTCCAGGCCATGGACAACAGCATTCTCTACAAGCGGCTGCAGGCAGAGCTTCAGAATGGAATGATCCATCAATTTTGTATCTACATCAATATCGTAAGATAGTTTTGGACCAAAGCGCACCTTCTGTATCTGCAGATAGTACCGGACATTCTGAAGCTCTTCCTGCAAAGTGATAAACTTTGTTGCAGGAGTATAAATATTGGCATTGAGTAAACTGCTGAGTGCCGTAATCATCTCATAACATTCCATATCCTGGTTTGCACGGGCTTTCCAGCTGACAGACAGAAGCGTATTAAATAGGAAATGCGGGTTAATCTGCGCCTGCAGTGCCTTGAGTTCACTCTCTTTTAAAAGGACTTCATTGGCATACTTTTCATTTAAAAGCCTTTTGATCTGAGAGGACATCGTAGTAAAAGCTGTACTGAGGTTATCAAGCTCTGTAATTCCGTATACAGGCAGGGTTTGTGAATAGTCGCTTTGGCTTAACCGGGTCATGCGTTTGATCAGTAAGTGAATATATCTGCTTACATACCGGGAAACTGCGAGGGCAAATACGATAACGAGCAGCAGCAAACAGATAAAGATAACCAGATAACCTCTTAATTGACTATGAAGTTCCTGATAGATGGGCTCCAGCGGAATCAGTACGCAGGCAGTAAGCGGATAATTCGTTAAAGTCTTCGTTTTGGCCAGATAGTTGTCTGGATCTTCCATCATATGTTTTAAAGAGACCCCTTGGACGGATAAAGCGGATATGGTTTCGCCCTGCAGTTCCTCTTTGCTGCTCATGATGACAGTTCCTGATTCATCAAAGGCAAAACAAAGCGTGTCCGTGTACTTATCAAAGTCGGTGAAATTGGACATGAGTGATTCCTCGCTTAACTGGAAACTGAGCAGGCCTTTAAAAGCGCCATCGGGATACCCATAATAGTCCCGTATATAAAACAGGCTGCCGGAGTCATCTCTGGAATGCATAAGGGTGTGGATTCTTTCGGTACCCAGTGATTTGCTGAGAGCTTCCCGATTATCGGTAATCATGTTAAGGGCGGAAGAATCCTCCTTGCCAGGATATACGCCATATTTTGGATTACCTATATAATGATACGTATTAAAATCATTCGTAAGGGTAATTGAAGTCAGGATATTTTCGTTCCAAATCGTGGTATAAAACATCATTTTCGTAAGGCGTTCATCGACAGATTCGTTGAATGTAGTTTCATTGCCTGGAAAGATATAATTATATAGCTCGGGATTGATTACCGGATCACTGATGATTGAGTAATAAGCATTTTTTACAGAGAGCAGAGTAGAGTCAAGAGAGCTGAAGGAGCTTTCGGCGGATGAATCGATATTTCGCTCAATTGTATCAAAGGTGCTGTTCCTCAGAGTGGCATAGAAGTAAATACCTGCAATCATACAAGGCGTAATCATACATAAGGAAATAATAAGGGTTATTATAACAAAAAGTGATACAGGTTTTTTCGTATGCGGCAGCAAATTGGACACCCCCATAAAAGGTAAAATAATTACATAATATAAAAATGTTTTACATGTTTCCAGGTCAAAAGCATTATAATGTAAAAAATATATAAAAACAAGTAAAATCCACTGATTTATTTATAGATTATGCCAAGATATAATAAATCCATCAAATACAAAAAATAAAAAGGAGAAAAGGAATATGAAAGCAAAACGAATCGTATCGTTAATGCTGGCATTTAGTATGGCAGTGGGATTAACGGCTTGCGGCGGGGAAGCAGGAGGAAAAGCGGAAAAGGAAGACGGAAAGGTAAGCATTACCGTTTTCAGTGAATGGGTAGGAGCACATCCATATGCAAAATATTTCGCAGAGAGGGTGGAAAGTTTTGAAGAAGCCCATCCGGAGATCGATGTAAATGTTGAAGAGATAGCAGGTTCTACAACAGCCAATATGGATGCAAAATTAAAAGTGCAGGTTTCATCTGGAGAACTTCCGGATGTATTCTATACCAATGACCAGAGTATTATTGATCTGGCCAAAAAGTCAAACTTACTTTATGACTTTAAGGATAAATTGGATGCAGACGCTGAATTAAAGGATGAGCTGGATATGGAGGACATTGCGTCGTGGAATGAGGGATCGGACCAGGTATATGGCATCTGTTCTCATAAAGATTTTTTTGGGTTTTTCTATAATAAAGAAATACTAAAAGCGGCTGGATATGAAAAATTTCCAGAGAGCTGGGATGAGCTTTATGATTTATGTGAAAAATTAAAAGGAGACGGAGTAGCTGCTATGGCTCTGGAGACAAAGACAGCTTGGTATTCAAGCCTTACACTTCTGGCAGCACTGGCCAGCGGAAGCGAGAAAGGGCAGGAGATGGCGAAAACGGTTGGGCTTACAGATTATAACACGCCGGAATTCATCGAGGCCGCTTCACAGCTTCAAAAAATGTTTATGGAATATTCAACCACAGATGCTCCGGGTTCGGATATTAGCGTTGCTTTGAATAACTTTACAAGCGATAAAACAGCGATTGTTCTGGATGGGGCCTGGAGGATTGCCGAACTAACGGAAGCTATGGGAGATAAGGTGGGAGAAGCATATCTTCCTGGTAAGGGTGCTGTATCTTACCCGGGGTATGCATGGTTCTCCGGCTCTAAGGATGAGAAAACGGCGGCGGCTTCCTATGAATTCATTAAATGGTTTAACAACAAAGAGGATCAGGCCATCCGCCTGGAACAGTTAGGTTTGATTCCGGCCTCCGCAAATATTGACTATGAATCTCTGGAACTGTCACCACTTATGATGGAAATTTTGGAAATGAAAGACGATGTTAATTACACAGTAAGTTCCTGTTGGAGAGTGTATCCTGCCGCAGTGACGGCCATCATACCCCAGGAACTTGCAGCATTGGGAACAGGCCAAAGCACGCCCGAACAGTTTGCAGAGAATTTAACAAAAGCATCAAACTAAACGCACCCCTGTAGGAGGAGTCTGAATGAAATCTAAAAAAACTAAAATCTGGCTTGCAGCCTTTTTGGCTCCCACGCTGATCCTCTTTTTGGGGTTTTACGCATATTCCATTATTACGGTCGGAATTACCGGATTTACGGACTGGAAGCTGGGGGAGCCCATAAGATTTGCAGGTGTTGACAATTTTATAAAAATGTTTCAGGATTCCACTTTCCATATATCCTTTAAAAATACAATTATATGGATGGCCCTGCATTGGGTCATATTAGTAGGAACCAGCCTTCTGGTGGCATTGGCAACGTTAAAAAAGTCACGCTTATCAAAAGCCGTGAGAGTAATCTATCTGATCCCGAAAATGATGCCGCTGGCAGTAATCGGATTTTTATTCTACTTCATGTTTAATCCATCTATTGGGCTTGTAAATGATTTTATCCGCAAAATAGGATTTGAGAATTTTAATGTAAACTGGTTTCAGGACGCAAGGACTGCATTTGTGGCGGTTACTGTGACGACCATTTTTTACGGGGGAGTTTTTATGCTGCTGATCTCATCAGAGATAGCAGCAATCCCCGCAGAAGTATATGAGTCGGCAAAAGTGGACGGAGCGACAGAATCCCAAATCAACAGATTAATTGTGATGCCCCTGATCAAAAATATCGTGGGAACATGCCTGATTCTTGCAACGGTAGACTGCCTGAAAACGTTTGAAGTCATATATCTGACCACGAGCGGAGGCCCGGGTAATTTAACAATGAATCTGCCGGTTATGATTTTCAGGACGGCAATGAATAATTCCAATTATGGATATGCCAATGCAATCGCGTTTGTAACAATTCTGATTGGAGCAGCAGCAATGCTGTTGATAACAAAAGTGTTCCGCATAGGAAAAGATTAAGGAGTAGCTATGAAGGCAGGACAAATCATCGGAAAATTAGGAAGAATTGTATTTTTGGTATTTATAATTGCAATTTCGACGGTACCACTTTTATGGACGCTGGTATCTTCTTTCAAAACAAATAAAGAGATTATGGATTCCGCATTCTCCTTACTGGTTTCCATCAACCTTGACAATTATATCATGGCATTTAAATATTCACCGTTGGGTACATACTTTTGGAATACATTTATAATCACCGTTTTCTGTATTTTTTTTGGGCTAATCATATTCAGCATGTCGGCATATGTGTTTGCAAGGTTCGAGTTTAAAGGAAAAAACTTTTTATTTGCCTTAATCGGCATGTCAATGCTTGTACCTACATCGGCATTGATATTTCCGGTGTACAAGCTGATGAATGCCATGAACCTTTATAATACGAAAAGCGGACTTGTGCTTGTATATATGGCAATTGCGATGCCGGCAGTACTGTTTGTTTTAAGAAGTTATTTCCTGACGATCCCGAGGGAAATGGAAGAGGCGGCGAGAATTGACGGTTCCGGGTTTTTAAGAACCTTTATTACTATTATGCTTCCGCTTGTTAAGCCGGCCATGGCAACGGCTGCGATACTGATCTTCATGGCGAGCTGGAATGATTTTATTTACAACCTGATGCTTTCATCAGGCAACAATGCGAGAAATGTATCGGTAGCATTGTCGCAGTTTTTGAGCATGATTGGAAGCGACTATGGTCAGCTGTTTGCGGCATCGTTTGTCGTAGTGCTGCCAAGTATACTGCTCTATTGTCTGCTTCAAAAAAGAATAGAATCCGCACTATTAGCAGGTGCAGTTAAGGGGTAACAGAATATGCAGTATAATTTAGCAAAATATAAGACTGATGTAAAATATGGGACAGAGGTTATGGGGCCGTCAGGTGTCCCTGGCGCATATGATGAGATGGCTGTGGATTGTCCCTTCGTGTTTTATCACAATAATCAATACTATATGATGCATGTAGGTTTTGACGGAAAAGGATATCAGACAGGTCTCGCAGTAAGCCGGGATCTGCTTCACTGGGAAAAAGAGTCGATTATATTCAAAAGAGGAGAACAGGAAGGCTGGGATAAAGGTGGAGTCGCAGGCATGTGGATCCTAAAAGAAAATGATCTGTTCAAAAAACCGTCCTTAAAAAAGGTGGACGGGAAGTACTGGATGATATACCATAGCTATCCGGATGAGGGATATGAGGCTGGTCCTGCCCAAATCGGACTTGCTTATACTGAGGACGAGTCGCTGCATCACTGGACACGTCTGGACAAACCGATCCTGAGCTGGAAAGATGGTGATGACTGGGAACGGGCAGGGTTATATAAAGGCTGCCTGATTGAGGACCGTGGGAAATATTATATGTTTTATAATGCCAAAGACAGCGAGGTATGGAAATGGCATGAACAAATTGGAATGGCGGTATCCGATGATATGCTGGAATGGAAACGGGTATCCGGGCAGCCGGTTATTTGTAATACAAAACCTGGCTGGGATTCGTACTTTTGCGCTGACCCCTGTGTGGTTAAGGATGGTGGATTATGGCTGATGTATTATTACGGATATGATGGAGAGCATGCACAGGAGGGGATTGCATTTTCAGAAGACTTGTACCGCTGGGAGAAGGTGGATACCCCGATTTTAAAACATGGGAATGCGGGAGAGATCGATGAACTGCATGCACATAAACCCTGCGTTATAGAAAAGGATGGAACCTTGTATCATTTTTATTGTGCTGTAAGGGAAAGCAGGGAAAAAGACAAGGCTGTCAATATAGATCCTACCCAAGAGGAGGGAGAAGAAAAAACGGAGTATCGCTGCATATCTGTAGCAACAAAACGGGCATAGAGTACTAAGTATTCATGGTTATATATATCTTCCTTTACAACAAAAAGATATGCTAAATGAAAATAGAAATAGGAGCAACCGCCTGCGAAGTAGTTAGCCTCTGATTAGTAAAAAGCCTACTTAGTACTGCAAAGTACAGAAGTAGGCTTCTTAATTTTCGATTATTAATTTTTATTTAGACAAGCAGTGTAATATGAATGATATCAATATCAAATTATCTGTGTCTGCGCTTCACAGAAACAACAGCAATCCCGCATGCTGCGAACAATGCAATTATGTAGAACACCATCATACTGCTGTCGCCTGTTTTTGGGCTGACGGCTTTTGCAGTAGTTTTAGGCTTTTCAGTAGTCTGAGGTTTTGTTGTGTTATCCGTTTTCCCCTTATCATCGTTCTGACTTGGTTTATTATTATCCGGTTTATTATTTGGTTTGTTATTTGGCTTGTCATTTGGTTTGTCATTTGGTTTATTACCCGTCTCATCTTTCAGAGCCGGTATTGTTAAGTTAATAGATACATAACCCAACCCATCACCTTTTGTTAAACTTAATGATCCTTCTTCAATCAGGCCATCCTGGTTTTTCTGGGCTTTGATCATTTTGAAGTCAGCATACCACTCGATATTAATATCGTTACCTATTGCATTTTTTACGACATTATAAATATCATCTTTCGTTGTATCGTTCGATGGTACAAATGCATCTAAAGCGTCATATGCTGCCTGCTTTGCTTTTTCAATATATTCCTGGTCTGCGTTCGGATTATTCTGGGGCTCGTCAAGTTTAGGGATTATCAAATTTACGGAAAGTATCGTGCTTTCACTTCCTACGGATAACCGTATCTCGCCTGTGACAGCGCCTTCTTTTGTTGTAGTAGCTTGCTGGATTTTCATTTCTGTGGCCCAATCTGCATCGGCAGCAGAACCAATCGCATTTTTTACTAATTGGAGAATCCCTGGAGCATAGGCGTTATTCGAAGGTTCTATAGCTTTTAGGGCCCTTGTTGCATCAGCTATTGCAATCTCCAGGAGCTCTGCATCGGTCATAGGCCTTTTGGGGATGGTAAAGTGCCAGGCAAAATTCTGACTGTTGTCTTCCCCTGCTGTCATTCGAAAGTTTATATCAAATGTGCCTTCCTCCGTGAGTGTGGACTCTTTTTTGTCACAGTCAATCAGACTGAATTCCACACCATTAATATAACGGCTGAGAGCGCCTAATATGTCTTCCGGCATCATTTCGTTAGACATTTCCATGGCAACTTGCGCCTTAATGTCGTCTAACTTTGAAAGTGCATTTTCAAAATTCTGTTCATCTTGAGTCATAATCCGGATCGTTCTTTCAAAGGGGTATTTTTGCGATTGGTTACCTACGCATATAAGTAACGTTGCCCGAATCTTTCCTTCACGTTCTGTAGTAGCATTAGTTTTTCGGAAATCTGTAAAGGTAAGTGTGACCTTATCTGACACCTGCCCACGGCATGCATTTAAAAAAGTTTCCTCATTTGTCGAATTAGTAACCGGATCAGGGATACTGCTGATACAACCATCCACGATCCAGAATGCTTCAGTAAGCAGCTCCTCATCCGTCTTATCTGCAGCATTTACCTCCGCTGCACCCATTCCGCCAAGTAGAGAAATTCCCATTATGACAGCGGCGAGCAGGCTGAACAGTCGTTTCCCTATTCCTTTTTTCTTTTTCAATTCCATTGTCCTTCCTCCTAGTATTCTTCCTAACAGGTCCCGGGAATCTGTTCTCCCCGATTTTCTCCCCTAAATCAAATATTCACAGGACTGCCGGACATAGTTTTACTCTCCTAGAATACTATAAAAATCTCATTCTGGTGTGATTTAGAAGATTTGTTGTTATTTGTTGTTGTTTTTTGCAAGGAGCGGTATGCTTCTTGGGAGCTGATGCCTACATTTGGTTCGCAGCAATTTAAATGCACAAAAGCACCCCCGCTGAAATTATGTTTATCATTAGTATAATTTCAGCGGAAGGTGCTTTAGTGTGTGTTTGATGTGGCGGAGAACCTCACATTCTATAAAAGTTTAAGATATACTTAATATCTCATCTAAAAATTCCTGATATAAGTCCATATAATCCTTAACAATATATGGTTTCAAAAGTACGGAAAGATTTTTCGAAATAGGTACCGGTGTAAGCCCTTCGTTATAAAACGGCATGCATTCCATAAGCCAGCCGGCTGTTTGTGCTGTAAAAGATAGTGAAAGGATATTTAGCTCTTCAGCAGAAAATTTTTTATCGATAATGCCGGCATTTTGAAGCGTAATAAAACAGGAATTATAGTAATTATAAAGCTTTATCTGGAAGTTAAATCCCTTACTCTTAAAATAATCCGAGCTTTTTACAAGATCATTGAGATTTTTAAAATAGAACGGAAAATGCTGTTCATTCTCTTCTACTTTTCTAAATGACGAGATCAAATCTTTTAACAAATCCACCCCGGAGAGCTCTGCATTGAGATATATCTGGAAATCTTCATGAAGTTCTGAAACGATCTGTATCACAATATCTTCTTTTTTAGGGAAATAATATGTCAAGTTTCCAATCGTTGTACCTGCTTGCTTAGCAATTTCCCGCATACTTACCTGATCATATCCTTTTTCATTAAATAGCTGTGCCGCTGCATCACAGATGGCCTCTTTTCTATTGATACGCATTCTACATCACCTTTTTTCATCATAATCCCTATTCTATCAAAAGACCCGGAGAAAGTAAATGCATAAGAGTTCAGGCAAAGCCGGACGGTAACCACAAAGTGTAACAGTTCAAACAATCCTGAATTGTTATCATAAATCTACAATATTTAGTACAATGTACTAAATATTGATTGACAAATAAAATAGTACAGTGTACTATAAAGTAAAGAACAAATTAAAACTACATACAGGAGGTAGAAAAATGGAAATCAGAAAACGTCCGCCAGCCCAAAACATGGGGAGAATTCTTGCCGGAGGAATGGCAGCAGAGGATTTTGTAGCAGTGTGTGAAGAACTCGGGGACAAAGCAATTGCTTATGCCGAAGAACACGAGAAACTTGGTCATAAACAAACAGCAAGCGACTACTATTTTAATGCATGTTCTCTTTTCAGAATCGCAGATTATGGTATACGCGGAGTGAATGAAGAAAAATTTAGAATATATGGAAAATTAGTAGATAGCTTTCATAAAAGTAAGGAACTTACCTGCTATGAAAAAGTTGAATTTGTTGAGGTGCCGTTTGAGGGAAACAGCATGCCGGGATATCTTGTGCTGCCGGATCATATTGATAAAGAGACGCCGGTGATCATTTATGTTCCCGGAGCAACCGGTTTTAAGGAGGAAAATTACACCGCACCAAAAAAACTATGGGAACGCGGAGCAGTATCCATCATCTTTGACGGCCCGGGCCAGGGAGAGGCCCTATTAAACAGAAATATGTATTTAACGGCAGATAATTATGACAGGGCTATTAAGGCAGTCGTTGACTTTATCAAGGAGGATGGCAGATTTGGTAATAAGATTGGACTTATGGGAGTGAGTTATGGTGGATATTTAGCGGCCAGCGGCGCTATCTACTGCGGCGATGATATCAAGGCGCTGGTATCACGCGGGGGATGTTCCAAAACGGATCAGCTCACCATGCATCCGTTTGCGGGAATCGATAACTTCTACCTTAACGGCTTTCTTCCGAAGTTTCATGTCACAGACCCGGAAGAAGCAGCGGCCATAAGCCATCAGATGGACATAGAGGATAAACTTTATAAGATCAAGTGTCCATTACTTGTCCAACATACGGAAAAAGACCCCATTATTGGAACAGAAGGGGCAAAAGCGCTCTATCATAAGTCATCAAGCGAAGTGAAAGAGTATTGGGAACACGAAGGAAGTATGCATTGTGCAAATGATATAGAGCTGAAAGCATGTGCATATGCTGTTGACTGGATTTTAGATCAGTTAAAATAAACAGATGTCACAATAAACCCATGATCCAGAAGATTTTTATGGCATATACGACATTTAAAAGATGAATACAAGAGCAGGCACATGATTCTAAATGAATATTAAGACTACATCACAGAAGGTTTACCGGTCGGCTTAGCTGACCGATAAACCTTTATTATAATAGGGAATTGCCCGGCACGCTTTGTTTTTTTTCTATCATATTGGTAATTGACAAAATGATATCATTATGATATCATTCAGATATAAACAAGAATTACCAATTACTTAGGAAGTGAAAGAGAGGGATTATTATGAATGAAAAGATCCTTAGTACAAAAAAGAATGGCATGCTGGTTTTAATTATTACAATACTGCTCTATGCAGCAGCCATCGCAGGCTGCATATTCGGCGGGGTGATCGTGAACGACGGCGGCTTGCCGGTTCTGCTGATTATCAGCATAATCTGGCTTTGCATCGGATGGCTTCCATTCTGTGGGCTAAAGGTTTTGAAACCGCAGGAAGCGCTGGTACTGACGCTTTTTGGTAAATATGTGGGCACCTTAAAGGATGACGGCTTTTACTTCGTGAATCCATTCTGCACCAGCGTGAACCCGGCAGCCAAGACAAAGCTGAACCAGAGCGGCGATGTGGACGGCGGAGCACAGAAGGCCTTCGCAGTCACTGTTAAAAATGAAATTTCCGTTGGGGAAGCATCCAGCAAAAAGATTTCCCTGAAGATCATGACGCTGAATAATAACCGGCAGAAGATCAATGACTGCCTTGGCAATCCTGTTGAGATTGGGATCGCAGTTATGTGGCGGGTGACAGATACCGCAAAGGCAGTATTTAATGTAGACAACTACAAAGAATATCTGTCATTGCAATGCGACAGTGCGCTCCGCAATATTGTACGGATTTATCCATACGATGTGGCGCCGAATGTAGATACTACTGGTGATGGCGTTGCGGATGAGGGAAGTCTGCGTGGTTCCAGTGAAGTGGTTGCTTCCAGAATCCGGGATGAGATCCAGCAGAAAGTAGCGGATGCAGGGCTGGAGGTGATCGAAGCCCGTATTACTTATCTGGCGTACGCACAGGAGATCGCAGCTGTTATGCTCCAGAGGCAGCAGGCTTCCGCAATTATCGATGCAAGGAAGATGATCGTGGACGGTGCGGTCGGCATGGTGGAGATGGCTCTGGACCGTCTGAACGAGAAAGAGATTGTGGAACTGGATGAAGAAAGAAAAGCGGCCATGGTTTCCAATCTGCTGGTGGTGCTCTGCGGCAATCATGATACGCAGCCCATCGTTAACACGGGAAGCCTCTACTAAGTATGGCAGATTCCAAGAAGAAACAGGTTCCCCTGAGGTTATCCGAAAAATTGTACAATGCCATTGCCGCTTGGGCGGAAGATGATTTTCGCTCTGTGAACGGACAAATCGAATACCTTCTGACAGAATGCGTAAGGCAGAGAAAAAAAGATGGGAAATACGTTTCAGAGCATTTGGATGAACCACCGGAACTGGATATTAAGTAGCGCAAAGGGGTCTGACCCCTTTGCCGAAAGGTTTGTTCTTTTTAAAGATTAACAGTTATATAAAAGAGGTTTTCAGCATAATACTGGAAGCCTCTTTTTCGTTTAAGGAGGGGAATTTGAAAATCAGCAGTATTATTCATGAAAAAATGTACTGGGCGCAGGTAAAGCAGAATGGATAAGAATAAATAGTGAAATGTTTAAAAAGTTGAAACAGGAAGTCCAATTACAGTGTCTAATGAGTAGAAAGAGGCTGAGGGGAGGGAAAAGAGTGGAAGAGCTGGTTCGAAAAGCAAAACAGAAAGATCCGGAAGCATTTACGGAGCTGATGCGGTTACACATGCAGAGCATGTATAAGGTTGCCAGGGCATATCTATCCTCAGACGAGGATGCGGCGGATGCTGTGCAGGAGACGATTCTGACCTGTTATGAAAAGCTTCCGCTGCTGAAACACGATAAATATTTCAAAACATGGATGACAAAAATACTAATGAGAAAATGCTGTGATATTTTAAAGAGCCAGAAGGTCATTGATTTTAACGGGAAAACCGCGGAGCAGGGGGCCTGTGATAAGTCCTTTGAGGAATTAGAATGGAAAGAAGTCATTGGGCTTTTGGATGAAAAATACCGTCTGATTATGGTGCTGTATTATGTGGAAGGGTTTCAGACAGGGGAGATCGCCCAGATCCTGGATATGAATGAAAATACGGTGCGGACCAGGCTGAAACGGGGCAAGGAGCAGATGCAGGATGTATATGTAAAAAAATCAGGAAGGAGGAAACCGCATGGACGAAAAACGGGAGTGGCTGCGAAAGCTGCAGGAAGAGGCGGAAATTCCGGAAGTCGTATGGAAAAAGGCTGAGCAGACCTTTGAAAAAATCCGGGAAGAAGAAACTTACAGGGAGATTCCCAGGCGTACAAATAAGAGGAAACGCAGGCGTAGCAAGAGGACAATCGCAGTTATCATTGCGGCGGCAGTGCTTATGGTCAGTACATTGACAGTTGGGGCAGCCAAATATTTTCACTGGAACGACAGCTTTTCCAAAAGATACAACATTGATCCTGAAACAGAGAAAAAGCTGAATGATGCGAACTCTGCGAAGGAAATGAACCAGTATACGGAACATGACGGCATCAGGATAGAGGCAGTGCAATCCGTAGCAGACAGCTATGCGGCTCATATTGTTCTGATGATCCGGGGAAGCGAAGAGTTCCCGCTTGAGAGCCACATGGGGTTTGAGAGCATTGATGTGCAGGTGGAAGGGAATGAAATGATCGGCTGGGAGGGGAGATTCCTCAAAGAGGTGACCGATGACTGGTCGGATGGAGTGGAATATGAAATTACCGTACAAGATCTCGGTGAAAAAGGGTTGTTAAACAAACCTATTAAGCTGTCGTTTCACAAAATAACAGATGCGTACACAGGAAAATTAAACAGAACCGCGCCGCCTGTACTGCTGGATACCTCCTGGGAGCTTACACTGAATCTGGATAATGAGGATACCGGAAAGGTATACCAGGTCAACCAGAAGATACCTGGAAGTGAAGCAGTCGCCAAATCGCTTCGTTTATCCTCAATCTCTTATACTCTGGATATGGAATGGACGTATCAGAAAGAGACTTTGTCGGGTATTGATCCCAACACAGGTGTGGAGGTGGAATTTGAACATGTCAAGAACCCGCCAATGCTTATGGGGCTTGTATATGAGGATGGGAGTGTGCGTGAAAATGTACTTCTCCATATGAGTGGACATTTTACCAATGAAGAAAGAACGGAGTACCGGGCGTATGGGTATAATTACGAGATGGCTGAGTATGAAAATGTGAGCGGGCTGCTCTTTTTTGTGGGAGAAGAAGTGGTACGTGTGCCGGTGGAGAAGCCGGATTAAAGTAGTGTCAATAATTGCTTACATTTTGCCATACGGAATCTGTGCTTTTTGCGTTACGCGGCGAATTTTCCTTTGTTAGAATACAATTGTTACAAGCTCAGTTAACAATGATTCATTATAGGAGGAAATGACAATGGTAGATCTTTCAAAAATTGCAAACAAAGAGGAATTCGCTAAATTATTTGACTATAACATTCTAGGGCGTAAGGAAGCCACAACTGCAGAACTTTACTCTGCCCTGGAAACAATGAAAAAGTATAAGTTTGCCTGCTTTATGACTGGAGCTGCAATGGTTCCTATCGTAGCAGAAGAGCTAAAGGACTTAGACTGTGAAATTGGGACTGTTATAGATTTTCCTTTTGGATATTCGGATACAAAAACTAAAATTCAAGCTACCCAAAATGCGGTAAAATTGGGTGCAACCTCTGTTGACATGGTGTTCAATATAGGAGTGCTCAGGGAACATAGATATGATTACTGCCTGAATGAATTAAAAGAACACGTGAAGGCAGCAGAGGGCGCGGTTACCAAGCCGATACTGGAAGTTGCGTTTTTAACCGATGACGAAATCAAGGCTGGGTGCGACATTATTGTTGAAGCAGGGGCAACCTTTGCAAAAACTTCTACCGGACAGTCTAAAGGTCCTTCCCTGGAACAGATTCTGGTAATCAAAAAGGCTGTGGAGGGAACGAATGTAAAAGTAAAGGCAGGGGTTGTTTTTCCGAAACCTCAGAATTCAGTTGCTTTCTTTAAGGCAGGGTGTGATCGGATCGGATGCTTTGAGGCCCCAATGGTGGTGGATTTGTTTGATACCATGCGTGAGATTGATATTATCCCGCCTTATGCAGGTTGAATAAAGAGCTGAGCAAGGAGTGTTTAGAAACGGAGTTTCGGAAAGGAAGTGCAGGTTATGTTAAAAAAAATATCACCATTATTATCCCCGGAAATATTAAAACTGCTGGCAGAGATGGGGCACCAGGACAGACTGGTGCTTGGTGACGCCAATTTCCCGGCGGAGCGTTATGCAAAACAGGGTGTCATTGTACTTAGGGCGGATGGAATCCGGGCGCCGGAGCTGTTGGAGGCGGTTCTGGAATTATATCCGTTGGATGAATATGTCCGGACTCCGGTTAACCTGATGGCGGTTCCGGCGGATCAGAATGTGGAGACGCCCATCTGGGATACTTACAAAGATATCGTAGGGAAATACGACAGCCGCGGAACAGATGCTGTCGGGGTACTGAAGAGGGACACTTTTTATGAAGCATGCGCAGACGCATATGCTATAATACAGACAGGAGAAACTGCGGTGTATGCGAATATCATGCTGGATAAAGGCATCGTATAGTGAAAGGCGGAGTAAGGATGAAAAAATCTGCAATAATGGGAGTCGATTTTGGACTTTCAAAAATCAATTCTACACTTACCTGTATAGAGAACGGAAAGCTTCTGCTGGATTCTGAGTTCAGATACAAGTGGGATGTTCAGGCAAATAACTGGATGGAGACGAACCCGGAGCAGTTGTGGGAGGTGTCCCAGAGGGCGGCGGAGGAAGTGATCGCCAGATGTGATTTTCAAGAGGTGGAGATCTGTGCCATTGTATTGTCGTGCTTTGGGGAAACGATCGTGCCTGTTGACAGGGATGGGAATTATTTATATCCGATCATTGGATCCAATGATATCAGAGCCAATAGGGAAAGTATGCAGATTAAAGAAGGCGTCCCGGATTACAGTCAGATCGCAGGAGGAAACATAGCGCCCTCTGCCGCGGCCTCAAAGATACTGTGGCTTCGGAACAACCGGCCGGAGATCTTCGGAAAGACGGCAAGTTTTTATTCGCTCCAGGAATATATTCTAAGGAAAATGGGTGCTCACCCAATGAACGATTACACCCTCGCCTCCAGAAAAATGCTGTATGACTTGAGGCGGTATGAATGGTCAACAGAGATCACCCGGTTCCTGGAAATAGCGCCGGAACAGCTGGGTGTGGCGGGTCCTTCAGCAGAAACAATAGAGGAGCTGGATCATTATGGGCGGGTAAAACTTCCGCATAAGGTGCCGGTTGTGATTGGGGCGCATGACGCCTGCAGCTCCGCTCTGGGCCTGGGGATCCATCCGAAGAACGATGGGACTCTGAATGGAAATAATTCGGGGACATGGAATTTAATGAACCTATATTATAACCACTTTGTGGATGTATCGGAAAATGCGTCGAAACTGACGCCGGGGTGCGGTCCCGTCCGGGGCAGCTATTATTACCAGGCTGCGGGTGCAGTTGGGCCGGTGCTTGATTGGTTTATCAGGACATTTTCCAGGGAGGGCTTAAATGAGCTCAGTAAAAAAGCCGTGTATGACGGTTCCTGTCATGTGCGCCTGCAACAGGATCCGATGGAAGGGAGCGGAGTCTTCTCAGGTTTGTCACTGACGGACGAACTTTCCGATGTCTTTACGGGCCTGATTGAAAGCGTTACCTTTCCGATGAAGGATATGCTGATACAGTTTGAAAACCTCACAGGAAGACGATTTGAGGCCATGCGCATCAGCGCAGGCGGGGCCAAAGCGGACAACTGGGTGCAGCTGAAAGCGAACGTCATGAATATTGCTATGGAGCGGGTCTCCAACCTGCAGGCATCCGCCCTGGGAGCTGCTATTAATGCAGCAGTCGGGATTGGGGCTTATGCGGATTATGATGAGGCAATCAAAAAGATGGTACAGGTCGAAAAAGTATTTGAGCCGGATTCGGAGATGGTGAAGAGATATCAGGAACGGAATGAAGAATTCCGCGAGCTGGGGGTGAAGGGGCCCTGCTTTTTCCTTTAGCCCGGGTGGTGCTGCCTGGGGCTGTAATAATAAGCAAGGATTAGTTGTTTTTTATATATGAAAGATATAGAGACGGGGGGCAGATCAAGAGGTCTGCCCCCGTTGTTGTCCCTCCTTACCGATATGATCCAATAATTTAACAGATGACATCTTAGAATTTCGCCTTATTCATATAAAACTGCACTGATATAATTAGGCTATCACTAACAGACCTATAGTTATTCAGCAAAGAAAAGGAGGAAAACATTATGCAAAAGGTAAAGTATTTCATGACAAGTCCGGTTTTGGCAGGCCAGGGAGCGGCGAAGGATGTTGGAGCAGAAGCCGGGAAACTGGGGATGAGAAAGGCCATGATTGTGACAGACAAGGGTGTTGCAAAAGCCGGGATTGCAGAGCTGATTGCAGGGTATCTGAAGGCAGCGGGGATTGAGACAGTCATCTTCGATGAAGTACAGCCGGATCCACTGGATACAACTTGTGTGGCGGGGGCCGAATTTGCGGTGGCAAATGAAGTGGACGGTATCATCGGGCTGGGCGGTGGAAGTGTGATGGATGCCAGCAAGGCGATGAATATTCTGACCCATAATCCCCTGCCTCTGTCACAGTACTATGAGTCCTGGGATTACAATAAGGCGTTTCCGCTTATCCTTATTCCAACTACAGCAGGAACCGGTGCGGAGAATACTTTATATGGTGTAATCAGCTGTACGGAGACGGGACGAAAGAGAGTTGTCTGTGAGGTGGGCAGCCTGACAATCCTGGATCCCGAGCTGGCGTACGGGCTGCCGGCTGATATCACGGCTTACACAGGGATCGATGCATTTTCGCATATTGTAGAAGGCATGACCTGCAATGTATTAAATCCGCTGACTGACGCTCTTGGCATTGACGCAATCAAACGGATTTACAAATGGCTCCCTATTGCGGTAAAAGAGCCTGACAATCTGGAAGCGCGGGAAAACATGGCGATTGCCAGTAACTTTGCGGGAACGGCGAACACGAACACATGCAGCCATCTGGGACATGCGATGGCACAGTGTATCGGGGCAAGATTTCACGTGACGCATGGAATAGCCTGTGCCTGGTCTGTTCCGGAGGTCATGGCATATGCTGCGAAGGGCCGCATGGACCAGCTGCAGAAAATTGCCGATGCATTGGGATTCACGTTCGATGAAAACGATACGGTTGAGGAAAAAGGGCAGAAAATAGCTGACTTTATCCGGAGTTTCTATAACAGTCTGGGAGATGTAAAGATTAAGAAGATTTCAGATTATGGAATTACCAGAGAAGAGTTCCAGAGCATTGTGGATGATGTGAGAAAGGACAACTGCTATGCATTTCTGCCGATGGAACTTACAAGGGATGAAGTTTATGAATTCCTTGGCAGGGTATACGATACGAATAGCTGATGGCGGAAGGAGAAAGCCGATATGAAAAAGAAGATAATGAGTTTATTTTTATGTGTAACGTTGGTGTTCGGACTTGCGGCATGCGGGAGTGCATCTGACAGGGAACAAAACAGCGTCGATGCCGGAAAGGAAAAAAGCAGCAGCACTGAATCCGGTTCCAATAAAAATCTGCAGACTGATGTAACAACGACAAATTTGGCTCTCGACCGCAGTGACGAGCCGATTGCATCCTATGAGCCTGAGAAAGACAGCTATTACATTTATTGTACCTATAAGCTGGTTCATGCATGGTATGACACCATTAAGATCGGGGTGGATAAAGCGGTGGAAGAATACGCCGAACAGGGGATTGAGATCAAGCTGGATTGGAATGCGCCGACAGAACCGTCCGGAGAAGACCAGGTGAACCGGATTGAGGCAGGAATCGCTAAAAATCCGGATGTGATTGCAGTCGATCTTTCCGATCCGGAACTTGCGGTGTCTGCAATTAATGAATCTGAGGATGCTGGAATACCGGTTCTTCTGTACGCATCGGCGGATGAGGCACCGGAAGCCGGCTGTAAAAGGACGGCGTTTATAGGAACGAATGATAATGTGGGGGATGCTGAGGCACTTACAGCAGAGATATGTAAGGCAATTGACGACGAAGGCCAGATTGCTATCCTGAGCGGAACAATCGGAGCTGCAAACCATGAACTCCGCCTGGATGGTTTTGACAGCGAACTGGCAAAACACCCTAACATAGAAGTCGTCGATTCCCAGAGAGATGAAGACTTTGTAGAGAAAGCCACACAGATTACGGAAACCTTTATCCAGAAATATCCGGATCTGAAGGCGATTCTGTGCAACAACATGTCTAATCCGGTCGGAGCAGCAGTAGCAGTCAAGGATGCAGGAAAGACAGGGGAAATTCTGATAGGGGCATATGATCATGACAGGCGTACGCTGGAAGCGCTGAAAGAGGGCGTCATTTACTGCTCTGTTATTCAAAACTGTATAGATATGGGGTACTGGATGGTCAAAACCGCTGTTATGATGGCGGATGGATTGGAACCGGGCGCGGATACATATCCGGAGGTCTATGACACGGGCTCAACGATTATCTTCCAGGATGATGCGGATGAATGGATTCAGAAATTATATGGAGAATCATAGAACGTTTTACGACTAACGTACGTAACAGCTGAATCGGAATGTCAGAAACGGCATTCCGATTTGATTGCTATAAAGAAAGGCAGGTGGGGATGTTTCATGGAAGCGGCGTATATTGTTGATATGCAGGGGATCGTAAAGAACTTTCCGGGGACAAGGGCACTGGACGGGGTGGATCTTCGGATAAAAAAGGGGGAAATACATGCGCTACTGGGAGAAAACGGCGCCGGGAAAAGTACGCTGATGAATATTCTGCTGGGAGTCTATGCTATGGATGAAGGCAGAATATTGTATGAAGGCAAAGAGCTGCAGATTAAATCGCCGGCAGAGGCGCTGAAGCTGGGAATTGCTATGATTCCACAGGAACTGAATTTAGTGCCGGAGGCGTCGGTTGCGGAAAATATTTTCCTTGGAAATGAACAGCGATCGGCCGGAGGGATGATCCGCTGGAGTGAGGTACAGAAAAAGGCAACAGAGGTGCTTGAAGGGCTTGGAGTCTCTATGGATGTCGGGATGCAGGTGAAAAAACTCAGCGCATCCTATCAGCAGCTCGTTCTGATTGCCAGATCTTTGGCCTATAATCCTAAGGTACTGATTCTGGACGAACCGACTGCTGCGCTGACACAGGAGGAAGCGAAGCTGCTGTTTGCGGCGATGGGAAGACTGAAAGAAAAAGGCACGGCGATGATTTTCATTACCCATCATCTGAATGAGGTGATGGCAGAGGCTGACAGAATGACAATTCTGCGGGACGGACAGCTGGTTCATGTATGTGAAAAGACAGAGATTACAAAGGACCAGATTATTTCTTTCATGGCAAACCGGCAGGTAACACGCAGGAAAAAGGTTAAGCGGCAGGTATTCGATGAGGTTTTCTTCGAGGTGAAACATATGAGCAGAAAGCCGGAGTATGAAGATGTGTCATTCCAGGTGCGTAAAGGAGAGATATTGTGCTTTGCAGGGCTCATCGGAGCCGGACGGACGGAGCTCTTCCAGTCCGTTTACGGACTGACGAAGCCGGATCCCCAAGCAGAGATTTATTTTGAAGGTAAAAGGGTAAACATAGACGGCCCAAGGGACGCAATACGGCTTGGAATAGGCTATGTACCCGAGGAACGCAGGCTGATGGGAATATTTCCGATCCTGGACATTTCTGAAAATATGATGCTTCCGGCCTACAGGCAGTATGTCAGATCCGGATTGATCCAATATAAGAAAGTACATCAGACAGCAGATGAGTATGTAGACAGGATAAGGGTTAAGACACCATCTCTGGGTACCTTAATTCGGAACTTAAGCGGCGGGAACCAACAGAAGGTGATCGTGGCAAGATGGCTTGCGAAAGGAATCAGGATGATGATTTTTGATGAGCCTACAAGGGGAATTGATGTAAACGCCAAGGACGAAATCCACGATCTGATAACGGAACTGGCGGATCAGGGAGTGACGGTCGTAGTGATCTCCTCCGAGATGGAAGAGGTCATGGCACTGGCAGACCGTATCATTGTCATGCATGCAGGAAAAGTGCAGGGAGAGATTGAGCAGGTAGAGTTGGTACGGGAAGACGACATTTTAAAAGTGGCTTTCCAGGATTCATAACCGGTCTATATTATACAGGAAGGTAAAGGAGATATCTATGGATGGGAAAAAATAAATACAACTGCACGGAAGCTGCCGGCCTCTCTGAAATCAACGGCTGCAGCAGTATTTATCATCACCGTGCTGATTACAATTATTGTACATATTTTGACTGGAAACTTTTACACAGTGTACAACATGGGAACATTTTTAAGATCGACATCTATCAGCATACTTGTCGGGTTCGCACAGACTATTATCCTATTGACGGGGGGGGGATTGACCTTTCGGTCGCAAGTGTGGGCGGATTGTCCAGTATGGTGACGGCAATGCTGCTGACCAGAACCGGTATACCAGCCATTTTGGCAATGCTGATTGCCTGCCTGATTGGTTTTATATGCGGGCTGATCAATGGCTTTTTTGTGGCTTACTGCCGAATTACGCCCTTCATCGTTACACTTGCTACAGGGGAGATATTCAAGGGAATTGTTTACATCATTACACTGGGCTCACCTATTATCGGTATCCGGGAATCAGCATCTGTCATCGGAAGCGGCATGCTTTTCGGCGGAATTCCGTATGTATTGGTTTATATGCTGATTGCCTGGCTTTTGCTGACTACAGTGCTTAAATATACGGTATTCGGCAGACATATATTTGCAGTTGGCGGGAACCGCAGTGCTGCGGCCATTGTGGGGGTAAAAGTAAAAAAAGTGGAGCTTCTGACCTATGCGCTCAGCGGTCTGCTCGCCGCATTTGCCGGGGTTCTTATGACGCTTCGCCTGGCTTCCTTTCAAGTCAGCATTGGTTCCGAGTGGGTCATGCCTTCCGTGACCGCAGCTGTATTGGGCGGCACTTCTATGACCGGAGGAAAGGGCGGCATGACGGGGACGATCGTGGGCGGCCTTTTGATGGGCGTTATCTCAGTATCCATTACACTGCTCAGTGTATCCTCGTATCTGGAGACGGTCGTGACGGGAATGGTGGTATTGATTGCAGTATTCATTGATGCAATGACACAGCGGAAAAATAGAAATTAAACCTTCCGGTGATAATGTATGCGGCCAAAAACGGCATTAAGGCAGCGGGTAAAATGGGCAGGTTATATAAAATTAAGAAACCTGCCCGCTTAACTATTTATTATCCGTTTCCAGGTTTTGACTGTATCCGGTATTGATGTGGAGAAATATGATATTCTTTTTTGAAGGTTTTATAAAAGTTACTGCTATGAGGATAGCCGACTAACACAGCAATTTCTTCAATCGGAAGCAGGGAATATTGCAGGAGTGTACAGGCGCGTTTCAGACGGAATTCACGGATTAACTCGGAGAAAGTTTTGCCGGTTTCCTTCTGAAGAATCGTCGATAAATAATTAGGATGATAGTTGAATTTCTCTGCTACATCTTTTAAGGTGGCGGTAGCACAGTTCCGGCTCAAATACTTCAGAATGTTGTCAATTAGTATTTCGGACTGGCTGCTGGGATTCTTGAAATTGTCTGCGCAGTAGCAGCGGGAAAACAGAGAAAAAAGCATGGAGAGGGCGCTGTCCAGCAGAGTATCATATCCGGGAAGCATATTTACATATTCCAGAATCAGAATCTCAAAAACCGAGTGCATGGAGGCATTGAGTACATCATCACCCGATAGAATCAGGTATTTATGGGTATCTGCAGGAGATCCGCTTAATGGTGACAGAAAGAAATGCAGTAAAGCCTCGTGTTTGGGCATCAGCGGAAGAAGAGAATGGAAGATCAGTTCCTTCCGGATGCGGACGGACAGGATGCTGTCCCCGGCCGTTGCATGAGGAAGCAGGGAATGTGCCACATAGGGCTGAAAAAGCAGGACTTCTCCCTGATGGAGAATCATATTTTCTGATTCTATACATTGGGTGTAGTCACCGCGGTAGGAGTAGTTGATTAGAAAATAATCATGGCGGTGGTAAGGCTCACCCTTATGAAGTTCCCCATGGGCACTTAAAATGATGTCACCACGTTTATGCGGAAGTACAGGAACCGGCATTTTAAAAATCTGTTCATTAATGTTCTTCACATTCTTTTGGGTAAATTGAAGCTTGGGGTACTGCGTGATTAGAATATCAATCGCTTTATCAATTTGATTCGCCATGTTGAATCCTCCCTTAAAGTAATTTACTCCTAAAAAGTTTTTTCAATCTTACTGACTATTGTTTTATTAGCTCCAATAGAATAGGTGGTAGATTGCGGGTGCTTTCGAATACTTTCTTTTGCTTGTATTATAGCTGGTTTTTTATGCAAATACAATATATCTTCCCAATAATGCTAATCACGTTTTTTACTAAATAAAAGGAAATTATATATTAAGCACTATCCGCCAGCGAGGAAAATCCAGTCTAAAAATTCCTAATAACCATATTTTAGAAAAAGGACTAATCCTCTTCTTTCAAGCATAATATACAGTACTAATGTATTGTACAAGCGTGAAAGGAGAGGGTATTTTGTTTGAGGAAAAGTCACTACATGAGATATCAGAATTGCTGCATACGGACAGGGGAAAGGGCCTGTCGGAGGCGGAGGCAGCGAGGCGGCTTGGGGAAGACGGGCCAAATGTTTTAAAAGAAGGAAGAAAAAAAACGGCCGTGGAGTCTTTTCTGGAGCAGTTGAATGACCCGCTTATCTGTGTGCTCCTTGTGGCTGCTCTTGTTTCCTTTCTGCTGAAGGAAGTAAGCGATGCAATTATTATCGCTATTGTGATTGTAGTAAATGCAACGGTAGGCGTGATTCAGGAAGGGAAGGCCCAGAAAGCCCTGGAATCGCTTAAAAAGCTGACAAGCCCCAAGGCGGTGGTAAGAAGAGACGGTATAATACGTGAAATTCCGGCTTCCGAACTGGTAAAAGGGGATCTTGTTCTTTTGGAAGCAGGCGTCCAGGTGGCCGCGGACCTGCGGCTTGTTAGGACCTGGAATCTGAAGGTGGAAGAGTCGGCATTGACAGGAGAATCGCTGCCCGTGAATAAAGATTCGGCTTTTCAGGCGGACAAACCGCTGCCTGTAGGGGACAGGAAAAATGAGGCGTTTATGTCCACCCTGGTGACCAGCGGTAGAGGGGAAGGCGTTGTAATTGGAGCAGGCATGGATACGGAGATTGGGAAAATCGCGGCAATCATCAGCGATGTACCGAAAGAATTCACGCCGCTTCAGAAGAAACTGGCCGGACTGGGAAAGATGCTCAGTATCGTATCGGTTCTTCTGTGTGCCGCCCTGTTTGCTATTGCGGTCTTCCAGAAACGCAACATACTGGAAATGCTGATTACGGCTATTTCATTGGCTGTAGCTGCTGTACCGGAGGGCCTGCCGGCTATTGTAACCATCGTTTTGGCGCTGAGTGTTTCGAAGATGGTCCGGGTGAACACAATTGTAAGAAAACTCCCCTCCGTTGAGACTCTTGGTGCTGTTAATGTAGTCTGCTCGGATAAAACCGGTACACTGACTCAAAATAAAATGACAGTTACGAGATATTTTGTAAACCAAAACGTTTACAAAAGCAGCCAACCGGCGCCCAATATGCCGGAGGAGTTCGTGGAAGGAATGACGCTCTGCAATGACGCGGTTATAACGGAACGGGAAGAACTGGGAGATCCAACCGAGCTTGCCCTGCTTCGTTTCGCTCAGGGATACCGTTCCAGAGGCGACGCGCAGTCTTCGGGACGTTCCCAGAAAGAAGCGCTGGAGGGAAGAATGCCGCGGGTAAACGAGAAGGCTTTCGATTCCCAGCGCAAGATGATGACCACGGTACATCAAAGCACACAGGGGCTTAAGGCCTACACAAAAGGCGCCCCCGAGGTTATATTGGGAAGGTGCAGTAAGATCCTGATCAATGGAAAAGTACAGTCCCTGACAGATGCCCACCGAAGACAGATACGGCAAGCTGTAGACGACTTCTCAGCCCAGGCGCTGCGTGTGTTGGCAGTTGCAGTAAGGAAGGGCGAAAAGGAAGTAAAAGAACAGGATATGACCTTTGTCGGACTTGCCGGGATGATCGATCCCGTTAGGCCGGAGGCAAAGGCCGCGGTGGAGCGGTTTAAAAATGCATCTGTGCGTACCGTTATGATCACCGGTGATCACATTGATACCGCATTTGCAATTGCAAGAGAGCTTGGGATCGCAAAGAAGCTGGATGAATGTATGACAGGAGAGGAGCTGGAAAAGACATCCGATGTCCAGCTGAAGGAGAAATTAAAAAGAACCAGCGTATTTGCAAGAGTTTCACCGGAGCATAAGGTTCGGATTGTGAAGGCGCTGAAGGAAACCGGAAACATTGCAGCCATGACCGGAGACGGCGTGAATGACGCTCCTTCACTCCGCATGGCGGATATCGGGATCGCAATGGGGGTTACCGGGACGGACGTAGCCAAAAATGCGGCAGATATGATTCTGACAGATGATAATTTCGCTACAATTGAAAAAGCCATAGAAGAAGGCCGCAGTATCTATGAAAACATCAAGAAAACGGTACTGTTTTTATTGTCTTCAAACTTTGGAGAAATCATCACGATGTTCACTGCCGTCATCCTCGGGCTTGCATCCCCCCTCAAAGCCAGCCATATCCTATGGGTCAATCTGATCACAGACTCCCTGCCGGCGCTGGCGCTGGGGGTCGATAAAAACGATAAGGAAGCCCTGATGAAGATGCCTCCCAGAAAGGCAAATGAAGGCTTATTTTCAAATGGGGGAACCGCCTGTACCATTTTCTACGGCTGCCTGATTGCGGCCATAAGCCTGACCGCATTCCTGAAAGTTCCCTGGGATATACTTGCCTCCCAGCAAAAAGCATTTACCCTGGCCAACATCTCGGTTATATTTGCCGACGCGGATCTGCTGGCCAGAGCACAAACCTATGCCTTTACCGTACTGGGAATGTCTGAACTGTTCCATGCACTGGGAATGAAAGACATACATACTTCCGTTTTTTCCAGAAAACGGGACTTTAATGTGGTGATGCTTGCTTCCTTTGGAGCGGGGTTCGTCCTGCAGGCCGCAGTAACCGAGATCCCCTATCTTACAGCTATGTTCGGGACAGCGGCTCTGTCTCTCGGAGAATGGGTATCCCTGATTATCCTGTCTGCATTCCCGATATTGGCGCATGAGATATTCGTGCTGCTGGGAGTGACACACTTTGGGTCGGCCAGTGTCAAACAAAAACTGGCTTCAGAAAACAAAAAAATTAGCCCGCAGGCGGATGGGGCTAAATAAGAACGGATATATCCGTAAAATACAAATAAGACGCGCTTTTCGCAGGAAAGCGTGTCTTATTTGTCTATATTACAATATTTCGCAAAGGGGTCAGACCCCTTTTATACATTCTTCCGCAGCTGGCTGAGGATCCGCGCGCAGGTCATGAGTTACGGGGTGGCCTATGGGGTTAATTTTTTCCCCAGCATCTCCGGATTCGAAGCATAAGTCAGTGCAGTATCCCGGGATATTAATCCATCTTTATAAAGCTTCAGCAGACTTGTATCCATTGAAACCATATCTTCCTTAACAGAACTATAAATAATTCCATCGATCTGATGCACCTTATTATCCCGGATCATGTTCCGGATCGCCGGTGTAACGGTCATTATCTCGAATGCCGGCACTACTTTTCCATCCACCGTAGGAACCAGCTGCTGAGACACGACGGCATTGAGCACCATGGAAAGCTGCACAGCGATCTGCCTCTGTTGATTCGACGGAAATACATCGATAATACGGTCGATGGTATTCGCGGCGCCGATGGTGTGCAGAGTAGAGAAGAGCAGATGCCCTGTCTCTGCGGCGGTCATGGCAACGTTGATCGTCTCGTAGTCGCGCATTTCCCCAAGCAGGATCACATCGGGGCTTTGGCGGAGCGCAGCGCGCAGGGCGGTGACGTAATTGTCTGTATCCACGTTAATTTCGCGCTGGCTGACAATGCTGCGGTTGTGGCGGTGCAGGAATTCCAGCGGATCCTCCAGGGTGATGATGTGCTCATCCCTTGTCTTGTTGATCTGATCAATGATGCAGGCGAGCGTGGTAGACTTGCCGCTCCCGGCGGGGCCGGTGACAAGAACCATGCCTTTGCCGCTGCTGCCGAGCTGGATGATATAATCCGGAAGCCCAAGCTCTTTAGGATCCGGCAGGGTGAATGTGATGACGCGGATGACCGCGGAGAGCGCACCTCTCTGTTTATAAGCGCTGACACGGAAGCGGGAAACGCCCTGGATGGCAAAGGAAAAGTCATCATCCCCGTGCTTGTGGAGTTGGCTGATATCCCGGTTGTCTGCCAGGCGGTATATCTCCACCAGCAAACTTTCCGTATCCGGGGGGAGCAGCCTGTCTTCATATATACGATTGATGACACCGTTCTTCCGGCAGGAGACGGGCAGCCCGGCTACGATAAAAATATCAGATGCACCATTGGCCACAGCCTGTTCCAGTATTGTTTTTGCGTCCATAGATCTATTCTCCTTTAATTCGTAACAGTTCAGGCGGAGCCGACGGTTACTTCAATTCCACTATTTAATGAGTTTTAACGTATTATCACCATTCCATTCCGCCTGGGAAACGACTTTCCACTGTGTAACCCGGTAGAAGCCGTCTTCTTCGTCGGCAGGCAGCAGTTCCAGAACCACAGATAAAAATTGTTTGTCATTAACAGGCACCTGGTAAGACACGGAAGGTTTTTTAGCAGAAATGTTCACCTCCAGCACAACATCATCGGTATCCACAACCGGCGTCAGTGCAGAGAGCTTTTTTTCTACTGTTGAATAATAAGTTCCGGGGGCATCTTTGTAAGCCTCCGCAAGAACGGTATCAATCTGATCCAGTATGGTTTCGGCCTGGCTCGAAGCCCTGTAATAGTCGGTTTTGCGTTCCGCCAGCCTGCTGCTGAAGCCGTAGTCGCTGCGGGCGCTGGAAAGAGACAGTGTCGCAAATGTTACCAGGCACAGTACCAGAAAAATAACCAGCAGCAAGGAGGAACCGATATTTACAACGGGGGAATGTTTTTTATTTCCATTCATGATTTATCCCTCCTTTGCAGATGATGGGAGTTATCCAGTGAATAGATGACCTTCCCGTCGGTTTGTCTCTTCATGTTTATTTCGGCGTGAAGCATAAAATCTTCCTGGGAAAGGGCTATATCCAGAGTGTAGGCAGCATCATTCTGTCCGGTACGGGAAAAGCTCTTATCATAAAAAATTGTCACCTTCTCCATACCGATGACTTCTGAATCCGGATATTCCGAACAAATCAAATCGATTGCTGACTGCTGATCCGAAGAGGCATTCATAAGTTCCGCAATGCTGGATACTTCATTGGCGGAAACCTGGAGTTCACGCGATTCCTGGCTCAGCAGATGTGATTTTACAAAAAATTGTACGCAAACGGCACTTGCAATTGAGAAAAACAAGATTGCAAGAATCAGTTCCAAGAGGAACAGACTGGAAGATTTGGCCCGGTTTCTGCGTGTCATAGTGCTCTCCTTTACTGTATATTACTGTGCTTCGGTGCTTCTTGCCGTTACGACAGAGGTGGCATTCTGCCCCGCATCATCTGTACAGGTGAAGCGGAAGGTATGATCACTTACGGCCTCCATCTCAAAGGACTTTACCTGCAGGATCTGCCTGCCCCGGGAGGCATCAGCCTGTACGCCTTCTTTTACAAACAGCTCTTTTAACTCATGTTCATCGGTGTAAATATAAGTAAAATAGGATGCCCCGTCGTATTCCTGCTCCAGGATAAGCGCATCCAGCCCGTCAAATGTCCCCAGTGAAACACTCCCGTTCTCATCACTCTGATGGATCTTTTCGCTGATATAGGACAGTGATGTGCCGGCCGTATAATTCAGAGACGAATGTTCGGTGGCAGAGCGGTATATATTGGTGGCAAGAAGGATGACTGTCAGTGCGGACACTGCAAACACAAAGAACAGCGCCACTGGAAATAAAAAATCAATCATGTGGTTCTTCCGGGTTCGAAAACGCATAGTCAGTCTCCTTTCTCAATGATTGTCACATCGGGCAGGATGTTGGCGCCGACGATTTTATAATCAACAAAAAATCTATCTTCATCATAAGTAATACCATAATGTTCCTTCAGATATTCCAGGCTTTCCGGATAACTGCCCTCCACGGCATAGCAGTAAGTGATACTGCGGTTCAGCGCGTTTTCCAGGCTTTCTTTCTGGCGGCGCACAGAACCGGAGGACAGCGATTCAATGCCCTGATAGAAAAGAAGCACAATCAGCAGAAAAACACAGACTGAAATGATAAACTTCCGATATGTATGCTGTTTTTTCTGATATTCAAAACGTGCCATAAGAACCTCCGTTTAAATACTGGACATGATTCCCATTAGAGGAAGCATGACAGAAAGTAAAATTACGCCGACGATCAGAGAGAGCGCGATGACAAGTGTAGGCTCCAGTACGGCCAGGCTGTTATTCATACGGGTATCAATATCATCCTGATAAAGCCCTGCAATATTGTCCATTACCTGGTCCATAGAACCGGTTTTAGCGCCGATAGAAGCCATTCTGGCATACATTCCGGTTAAAATGCCTGTGCCGTGCAGAGCTTCGGCCAGATCCTGCCCCTCATCGATGAGGCTTTGGCAGGCATCAATTTTTTTCTGAAAATGCACGTCGTCATTCAAGGCGCTGACCAGTTCCATGCTGCGCTCCGGATTCAGTCCGCTGCTAAGCGTGAGTGCCATACCGCTGGCAAACCTGCAGGCAGCAATCTCTTCATAAATAACACGGGTAAACCTAAATTTATAACCAATATTACGGGACATCTGTTTTCCGCCGGCCGTTCTGGTACCGAATAGAATCAGGGCCGCAATGACGACCAGAATGACAACAAATACGATAGAATAACGGTTGATAGCATTGCCAATCCCCATGAGCGTCCGGGAAAATCCGGTCATCTCGGTGCCCAGCTGGATAAATACCTGATTGAAGATGGGCATAACCTTCACAAGAAGTACAATAATGACCACCACCATCATACCGGCCATGATAAGCGGATAGGTTACCGCATTTTTAATACTTTTGGCAATGGAGTCCTCCCGGTCGTAATGCTCGCTCAGTGCAGACATGACCTCGTCAAGGGTGCCTGTCTCCTCGCCGATCTGTATCATATGCAGCATATAAGACGGGAAAAGCCCCGTATTCTCAAGCGCCTGATACATACTTCCGGTTTCCTGCATGTGATCCAGAATCGCCTGCAGGATATCTTTTTCATCTGCAGAGGCAGCGTCCTCCAGCATGATTGTAATACCTTCCAGAGAGGAGATGCCCGACTTTAATATCAGGGCAATCTGCCCGCAGAAGGAAGAAACCTCCATATTTGTAAATGGTTTTCCCTGTACTTGCTTCTCCATAGTGTGCCCTCCGTTATTTTCTGAATAGGAATAAACATGATTATTAGCATAAAAGTAACTGTTCAGTACAGGACTGTGCATTTACTGCACAGTCCGTACAAAAACCATGAACAGCCACGAATAAAATTACTAATAAGAATACTTTACTGTGTAATGGCTTCCGTCACCGATGTACTTGCCGACTGCCTTCCTGCTGTTATTTGCGGCAAGAGTCGGATCCATAAGGGACCAGCTTTTGCCGTCAAACTGAATGATCTTATCAACCCAGCCTTTTTCCTTCAGGTAAACGCTTACCCATGCGTGGTATGCTTCCCCCGAATATCCGACTTCCAGCCTGGTCGGAACCGACTGGGAGCGGAGCATGGCGGCCATCAGCGAGGCATAATCGAAACATATGCCCGTCTTATCTTTTAAGGTCTGATCCAGGTTGGGCAGGTAGTCGGTCGGAATGTTTTCCGCTTTCTTATCATCATATACAATATTCTCAATGACGTAATGATACACATTCTGAACATAACTGAGATCATCGGAGGACTTATCAGAAATCTCCCGTCCCAGCTTAACGGCCTGGGAATCCTCTGTAAACCATACGTATTGGTTGGGATAGAGGAAAGGCTTAAACTCATCACTGATATTGACCTCTATATCCTGGGAAAATGCGAGAGCATAGAGGTCGTCCCGGACATTTTCCAGGATATCCAGGTGATAGGAGCCGTTTCCCCCTGTAAGAGGAAATGTTTCATAGGAACCTCCGCCCAGTGTGTAAGTGTAAACAGTTCCGTCAGGTATCGTGATCTGCAGTTTGACCTTAGAGGCGCTGCCGCCGTATTGTACCATAACGTAGCCTTCGCCTGTATTGGATGCATCAATAGAAATAATTTCATTTCCATAAACGACTGAACCCGATGCCTGCGGATTAAGAATCTGGAGCGCGCTCTGCCTTTTTTTACCAGTCGAAGCGGAGGCGCTTGAAATGTCGCCGTTTCCCTTCGAACAGCCGGAAAAAGAGGAGACCGCAATCATAATGAACAGAACTGCACTTAATAACCGTGAACTCTTTCTCATTACATCAGGCCTCCTCTCAGGGTTTCTGTATTATTCCCTGATTGTCAGAATCAGGTGAAGCGTATTGCCGGCCTTGTCCGGCACATAAATATTAAGTGATTTTTCGGGATAATCAAATATAATGTAGTTCCTCTCCTCATCAAAGGAGACGGGTTCTACCTCTTTTCCGTCTATATCCAAAGCAGATATATTATCATAGTCAACGCCGGAGTCGGGATCGGAGAGATACAGATAGATCTGGTCTCCCACCTGCTTGTCAGAAAGAACCATCGGCGAGGTGGTATCCACACCGTTCACCTCACAGGTAATGGAAGCGAACTGGCGGTTTTTTAGGGTAACGGTAACAGTCATGGTTCCATTCAGTGTGGGTTCAATGGAATAGGTCTTGTCGGCCACTTCATATACCGGAACATTGCTGCCGCCTATATTGGCGGTGATCCTGCTGACCGGTATAAATGTATCGACTACCAGTTCGTATGCGGGTTTGCCGTTAATCCCCTGATCCTTGAGGTTCAGGTCTATATCCGGTGCGATAAACATAAGAGGCGTCAGGCAGAAAAACAGCAGGATAATTACGAGGAGGACTTTCTGCAGAAGAAAGCGCTCCCTGCGGTAATTGCTGTACGATGTCAGCACGGAAAGAGGAACAGTATTGGGTTCTACCTCGCATGCGTCAAATATATTTTCAAGCATCTGGCTGGCTAAGGATTCATCCAGCACAGGGCCTTTTGGCTTTTTAAACTTGTCAGTTAACACGGTAAAACTCACCTCCTTAGCGTTCCAGTGTCTGTGCCAGCTTTGTACGTCCGCTGTTAAGATACCTCTTTACAGTACTTCTGCTGACTTCCATCACATCGGCGATGTCTTCCAGCTTCATATTCTGATAATATTTCATGATAATAGCCTGTGATTCGGTAAACGACAGATCCAGAATCTTTTTCATGATATACTCTTGTTCATCTACCCTGATGACCTGTTCTTCCGGATTCGGATGATGCTTCATATGGCGCTTATTTCCCTTCATGTCTTCCTTGGCATAGACGGACAGTTCCTGGTCAAAACGGTTCTGCTTGCGGTGCATATTAAAGCAGACACGAAAATTAATCTGATTGAGCCAGGAAATAAAAAGCTTGGAATCCCGAAGCGTATAGAGATTCTTCAGTGCAAGGATATAAGTCTCCTGGAGGGCGTCCTGCGCAAGATATTCATCCTTCAGATAATTATATGCGAACCTGTATTCTTTTTGATAGGTGGCAGCATATAATTCGGCAAAGGCATCGCTGTCACCGGTACGGGCGCGGCTGACCAGGGTCGATATATAATCATAATCTAATTCTGCCATCTATTCACCTACTTCCTATTTTTAGTCACAAAACATTAAAATTTAAGCGTTGTATATCCGCTTATTTGCAAGTGCGATCAGATCTGTAATCGTATTGGCTCCGCTTCCTTCATTGAAAGCGCGGCCGTATTTGTATGTAATAGGATGTGTTCCCGATCCCGAATTGTGTGAATCGACCTTTGTATAAACACGCTCCAGGAAATTATCAAGTTTCTCATTGCTTCCATTCTCAAACAAAGCCATAAATTTATTTCCTCCATTACGGCCAATAAAACAAAGGTCAACAGAAGCCATCTTGAGGATATTAGAGAAATCTTTTATCAGAGCATTTCCTTCAGCGTGTCCATACAGGCGGTTAATATCACCCACATTTGTAAGGTCGAACATGATGCAGCCAATATCTGAAGGCAGCGGCTGGTCAAGATATTTCTCAATCAACGCGTCACAGCTGAAACGGTTTGGTATACCGGAAAGAGGGTCTGAATGTACGGCAAAGTCCAGATCCCGGTAATCCCTCTTAAAGGATGAGAAAAAGTTAAAGTCAAGAAACAGAAATAAGAAAGACAAACCGAGTACAGCCCATAACAGGCCGCAGATAAGCCGGATGGACGGGTTAGTGGCTATATATTGATATACCTCAGGATCCATCATAATCTTGTATATGCAGAACCCTGTCAAAAAGACATAGATGATCAGTTGTATTGTTTTGAAAATATCTAGTTTTTTCATAAAATAAAGCCTCCTTATTCCTTTGGATAAAATCCCGGAACCTCCCGTTACTAATACTGAAAATATTCAGTAAACATTATAAGTATATCATATTATAAGAAATATACCTATATTTTTTCAAGTTATAATTTGTGTACATCATAGTTATGCTATAAAATTGCACAAGTATTTAATATGAAGTTAATGCAGATAATATGAAGTTAAGAAAAAAATAAAAAAAGACTAATAAAAATGACCCTTTTCCCCTTATCAGGCCCTCTTTATATATGTAACGTCTAAATCTGCAAGTCCTTAATGTTGAATGGTTCTAGGACAATTCAAGGGATTGGATTTTGGCATATAGATGATTGGAGATTTAAAGAGGAAGGAGAAAGATTATGAAGAAGAATTTTAAACGCTGGCTTGCTCTTCTCTTAGCGGTTGCGATGGTAGCGACAAGTGCCGTGTATTCATCCGGGACGTCTCTCAAAGCCACCGGTGATCCGGAGAATGTGGAGCAGAGTGACCAGCAGAGCGAGCCTCAGACCGGGGATGAGGGAACGGGCAGCGCGGATGCGGCGGCGCCTGACTCGGATGCAGGGACCCAGGAAACTGGTGAGACCGAGTCGAAGCAAGTGATCGAACTGGAAAAACCACAGGGAGATCAGGGAACTTCGGATCAGGAAGCGCAGAATCCGGAGCAGAAAGAGAAGGAAGAAGTCACCCCAGAACAAGGCGGCGAACAGGAACAGACCGGAGATATGCAGGAAGAACCAACGCCACAGAAGTTTAGTGTTGTGTTTCATAAGCCTGCGGTTGAGGGCGGTTCCCTAAAAGTCTGGGAAGATGGAAGCGATAAGAAAGACGCTACATATGATGGAGAAGAGAAATATACAGAGGAAATAACAGAGGGCGCTCTGTTAAATTTCGAGATTACGGTAGATGAAAAGTATTCTATTGAAAAAGTTACGGATCAGAACGGGGCAGAGATCGCTCCTGTATCTGCAGAAGGAAATATCTTTACTTATCAGATGTCCGTTTCTGAGAACAAGGAAATAAATATATTATATAAGGAAGTTTCTCAGAATAAAGAAGAGCCAACTCCTTCGGAAGATAAGAAAGAGGAAACGGAAAATACGGCTGGTGAAGCTAATAATGAAGATGCTGAGCATACAGAGATGCCGGCAGCAAACTTCGAAGGCAGTGCATCTAACGGACTGAACGTTACGGCAACGGTAGACGAGGGGGTATTCCCGGCGGGAACCACCATGAAGGTCACGAGTGTTTCGGACAGCAAAGCAGAGAGCCTGCTGGAGGAAGCATTGGATGATAACCAGAAAGTAGTATCTGCGCAGGCGGTCGATATTATATTCCAGGATGCAGACGGCAACGAGATACAGCCGGCGGACGGCGGCATTGTAAATGTTTCAATCACGGGAGCAAGCGTTGCGGGTGACGAGATTGCTGTTTACCATGTGGATGAGGCAGAGAATGTGGAGAAGGTTGCAGAGGCCGCTTCTACAGGGGCTGAATTTGCTGCAGAAGCATTTTCAATCTATGTTGTCGGCGGATACACAGACGCAGGTCGGTACGAATATTATCGGTATGAGCTGAAAGTAGGAGAGTCTGTCGAGGTATATACAAGTTCTAGTTCAAAAAACAAAAGCTGGAATAGCAGCAATACAGCAGTAGCAGCTGTAACAAAGTTATCCGGCAATAATGGACGGTATGCCCAAATAACGGCAAAAGGTGTAGGAAAGGCAACCATCACCTATAACAATAGCAGCTACGAGAAGTTTTATGTAGAGGTAACGCAGAATAATGTGAAGGTTACATCTATTACAATAAGCGGCAACAATACTGTTAACGTTGGCGAGAGCACCACCTTAACTGCAACGGTACGTCCCAATGATGCAGCAAATAAAAACGTGACATGGAAGTCTTCGAATACGGGTGTTGCCACTGTTAATAGTTCAGGCAGGGTGACGGGGGTCAATGTTGGTACGGCTAAGATCACCGCTACTGCAGCCGATGGTAGTGGAGTGAAAGATGAGTTTACCATACAGGTTGGCCGGGCAGTAAGCTCTCAGACCGCATATTTTTATATTCAGCGGCCGGAACAGGATCCGGGAAATTTAAAAGATGATGCATGGCTTTATGTTGGAACAGGTTCAATTGATACTGCAGGACTAAACCTTCAGGCGGGAAAAGGTCAGTTTGCTTTAAATATTGCGGACCGTATACTTTCTTATCCGAATGAAGCAACGATCAAATCAAGGATTGCAGCTCTTTATGGTGTAGATGTAAGTGCAGTTGCCATTGAATATAGCCCTTATAAAATCACCTACCCGATGGGTTGGGTGGATGAGAATGGCACAGGCCATGATGGGGGAAGAGCTTGTTATCATGTAGACATGACAGTTTCTATTACTACAAAAGAAAAGGCAAGTGCAACCTATCACCTTTGGGATTATAATTCAACCGGATTCACACCTGTTGAAAGTTCCATGGTATATATTGGAGAAACGACAAGTCCAAAGTCAGGTAATTATCCTGCTACCAAGAAGGACGCTTACGGGAATGTATATACGTTTGACGGCTGGTATACAAATGCAGGTTTAACAGGCGAGAAGGTAGTTTTTCCATACACTGTTAATTCCGCTGTGAATTTCTACGCGAAATATGTGCCAAAGAATACGTTCAAAGTTACTTATGACGGTAACGGCAATACGGGAGGGACGGTTCCTACAGATGCGGCATCCTATTTGAGCGGGAATCAAGTTACTATTAAGCGCGGAACACCGGAAAAGAACGGTTATACATTTGAAGGCTGGGAATATGACGGGGACGTATATACACAGGGGCAGACATTTACGATGCCGGCATCCAGTGTAATTCTCAAAGCAAAATGGGCGCCAAAATCCGATGTGGGTTATACCGTACATTACTATCTGCAAGGGTCTGCGGTTAAGGTGAGAGATGACAAAGTAGTTGACGGGCAGACCTTTGATTCAGAAGTAACGGAGAATGCGGTAAACATTACTGGTTATACCGCAGTGGCTCCTACAGAAAAGACAATTAAGTTAGATGCATATGATAAGGAAATTGCGTTCTATTATACTGCAAACAAAGATGTAAGTTATACAGTGCACTATTATCTGCAGGACACAGAAAACAGCCTTGCACCTGATAAGACGGTCGATAACCAGGAATTTAATAAGGTAATAACAGAGACAGCAAAAACGATTCAGGGTTATGACCTCGTTGGCGATAAGACACAAACATTCAGATTAGATGAGTATAATAAGGAAATCGTGTTCTATTATACTGCTGGAACAGGGACGCCATATCAGATAGAGTACTATCAGCAGAATGTGAACAACGATGACTATACGAGGGTAGAGACGGTAAGAAAAACCGGAACCACGGGAACAATAGCAGCAGCGGAAGAGAAGTCCTACACCGGGTTTAAACTGAATAAAGATGCAGCGGATACAGTAGCAGAGGGAACAATTGCTGCAGACGGCAGTCTTATATTGAAGCTCTTCTATGACAGGAACCAGTATAAGGTAACTTACGAATATACCGGTACTGTTCCTGAGGGAGCAACAGCACTTCCGGAAGAAGCGACTTATAAATTCGGCGCTCAGGTAACCGTAGCAGAGGCTGCTTCAGCACCGGGCTACACATTCAGCGGATGGAACAAAAACGGCACATTTACAATGCCGGCAGAGGATGTTTTAATCCAGGGTTCGTTCACTGCAAATACAAATACAGAATATATCGTACAGCACTATTGGCAGAACATTGACAATGATGAATATACTTTGCATGAGACAGAGAACCTGACAGGAACAACAGGCGTCGAAGTAACTGCAGAGCCTAAGAGCTATACCGGCTTTACATTTGACAACACCGTAGATGGCACAGTTGAAAAAGGCACAGTAAGAGGCGACGGCAAGCTTGAGTTGAGATTATACTATACAAGGAACAGCTACCCTGTAGAATATTCCTATGTATATAAAGTCCCGGACGGCGCAAGCGAACTGCCGGCAAAGGCATCTTACAAATACGGAGCTACCGTTAAGACCGCAGAGGCGGCAACAGCGCCTGGGTATACTTTCCGTGGCTGGGATAAAGAGGCTGAGTTCATAATGCCGGCTGGACCGGTTTATATTCATGGCTACTTTACTGCTGACACCGATACGAAATACACTGTGATTCATTATAAAGAAAAACTTGAAGGCAAATATGAAGTAGCTGATACAGAGAATTTGACCGGAGTTACAGACGAAGAAGCACTAGCAATTGCAAAAAGCTATCCGGGCTTTACGTGGGATCCGGAAGTAGCAGGAACCAAAGTGACTGGTATAATCGAAGCAGATGGAACGCTTGAGTTAAGACTTTACTATAACCGTAATATACATGCTGTAACATACGGCTATGAGGGGGTAGTTCCGGATGGCGCAAGTGACCTTCCTGCTTCAAGAGACTATAAGTTTGGCGAAGTTGTCAATATTGCAGGACCGGCCTCAGCGCCAGGATATGATTTCAGCGGATGGAGCCTGACAGAAGGCTTCACTATGCCGGATAAGAACGTAGAGATCAAGGGACATTTTACTGCAAGAAACGATACAATTTATACGGTAGAGCATTATCTGCAGGATCTGGACGGCAACAGCTATACCCGGGAAGAAGCAAAAGAATGGACCGGAATTACAGGGGCTACTGCTACCGCAAAGCCGAATACCTATAAGGGCTTTACTTTTGACGGCAGCGTGGAAGGCACAGTTCAGACAGGAACGATCACCGGAGACGGCAAGCTTGTATTGAAATTGTTCTATACCCGCAACAGCCATACGGTAACCTATAATTATGAAGGCAAGGTTCCTACAGGAGCAACGGCGCTGCCTTCAGCAGAAACATACAAATATGGCGAACAAGTGAAAGTGACGGACGCGGCAACAGCGCCGGATTATATATTCAGCGGATGGAATAAGAGCGATTTTGCAATGCCGGACGAGGATGTGGAAATCACCGGAAGCTGGAGCAGAGACTTCAGAACGATTTCCGTTGCGCCATATCATGAGATATACGATGGTGAAAGCCACGGAGTTACAGTAACCGGAACCGTTGAGGGAGATATGATTGAATATTCCACAGACGGAGAAAACTTCGATTCTGAAGAACTTCTCTATAAAGATGTTGTAAAAGATGACAAGGGAGAGGTTACAAGCTATCCGGTATACGTAAGGGTGAAAAATGGGGATGAATATTCTTCCATCATGGAATCCTATGTTAAGATCACCCCGGCAACGCTGACAGTACAGACCAATAACGGCTGGAAGGTTTATGACGGTGAACCTTTAGTTGGAACCGGTAGTATATCCGGTTTTGTAAATGGTGAGGAAGCAGAATTTATAGTAACCGGTCAGTTGACAGATGTAGACATAATTCCGAACACCTATGAGATTAAGTGGGAGGGAGCGACAGCGCTGATTGATAACTATGTAATCTCTGAGACGCTTGGTAAATTGGAAGTTGTTCATAATACACAGAAGATCACAGTCACAACAAAGGGAGACACATACACTTACGATGGAACCAAACATGGTGCGGAGGTCACGGTATCTACACCACTGCCAAAAGGTTACGAAGTGAAGAAAGCAGTATCCAACACAAGCGTAAAAGACGTCACAACGGATCCGGTTGAGGTTACATGCGATGAACTGATTATCGTAAATGCCGCAGGAGAAGATGTAACGAAGGATCTTAACATCGAATACGTGGACGGCACGATTACCGTAAATCCTGCAACACTGTATGTACACACCTATGAGGCGGAGAAAGTATACGACGGTACAGCCCTATTGGGAGACGGGAAGATTGAAGGCTTTGTCAAAGGAGAGACAGCGGACTTCAAAGTAACCGGATCACAGACAAAGGTAGGGCACAGTAAAAACACATATAAGATTGAGTGGAACGGTAATGCGAAAGAGAGTAACTATGTAGTTGTAGAAACACTTAAATTCCTGTATGTGAAAGAGTATGCCGAGGAAATCGTTGTAACTACAAAGGGTGGTACCCACGAATATACAGGCAAACCATTTGGGGCCGAGGTAACCGTATCCGATCTGCCGAAGGGATATCATTTAGAGGAAGCAGTATCCTATGCGACAGCAACCCATGTCGCAGACGGAGCCGTAGAGGCAGGCTGTGACAAACTGGTTATTAAGAACGATGACGGAGAAGATGTAACGGGCAATTTGGTAATTAAATATGTAAACGACACGATTGTCATTACCCCTGCAACATTGGATATAGTAACCTTTACTGATCAGAAGGTATACGACGGAACAGCTCTTATAGGAGACGGTGAAATCAAAGGTCTTGTAAACGATGAAACAGTCGGATTTAAAGTAACCGGAAGCCAGACAAAAGTAGGTACCAGTGATAACGAGTACGAACTAGAATGGAGCGGGACAGCAGTCGAAACAGATTATGCAATCCATGAGAGCATCGGCCAGCTGACAGTATCCGAATCCAAAGAAGAAATTGTAGTAACAACAACAGGTGGAACCTACACATATTCAGGGGAACCACATGGTGCAGAGGTAATCGTATCTGATCTGCCGGAGGGTTATACTCTGGAAACCGCAGAATCCAATGCAGCAGTTACAGATGTAACTGCAGAACCGGTTACGGCAACCTGTAACAATTTGGTTATCAGAAATGCAGAGGGAGAAGATGTAACATCCAGTCTGAATATTAAATATGTGGACGGACAAATTACAGTAGAACCGGCAACTCTGACAATTGTAACGGAATCTGCAAAAAGGGAGTATAATGGCAAACCACTGACGGCAAACGGAAGTATTACTGGTTTTGTTCACGATGAGGACGCAACCTTTACCGTAATTGGAAGCCGTACTGAAGTAGGAACAAGCAAGAATACCTATGAGCTGGTATGGAATGGTTCCGCTAAAGAAAGCAACTATGTAATCAAAGACACTATTGGGGAACTGACCATTGAAGAGAGCACTGCTGAGATTGTGGTAACAACCACAGGAGGAGACTTCACTTATACAGGAACTCCTCATAAAGCAATGGTATCAGTATCGACACTTCCTGAGGGTTACAAACTGATAACCGCGGAATCCAATGATAGTGCCAAAGATGTTACAACAGAGGCAGTAGAGGCGAACTGTGATACTCTAGTTATTCATAATGCAGAAGGCAAAGATGTAACAGAAAAGCTGAATATCAAGTATATCAATGACAAGATAACCGTAAAACCTGCAGTTTTGAGGGTTGTGACACAAGGTGCATCCAAAGAGTATGACGGAACACCACTGACAGCAGATGGAGAGATGACCGGTCTGGTAAACAATGAGACAGCTAAGTTGAGTGTAACCGGAAGTCAGACGAAGGTGGGCAAGAGCGATAACACCTATAAGATTGAATGGAACGGAACGGCTAAAGAGAGCAACTACGAGATTCAGGACACGATCGGGAAATTGATTGTTGAAGAGTCGACAGCAGAGATTTTAGTAACTACAGCCGGCGGCGATTTCACTTATACAGGTGAACCGCATGGTGCAGAAGTTACTGTTTCCAATCTGCCAAAGGGGTATAGAGTAGTAACAGCCGAATCCAGTGCAAGTGCAACGAATGTAACAAAAGAAGCTGTAACAGCAACTTGTGATAAACTGGTTATCTATAATGCAGAGGGAGAGGATGTCACCGATAAACTGAACATTAAACTTGTAGACGGTGAAATCAATGTAGAACCTGCAACGCTGAAAGTGGTTACAAACAATGCTGATAAGCCTTATGACGGCACGCCGCTGACAGCAGAAGGAATGATTACAGGCTTTGTCGAAGGTGAAACAGCAACATTAAAAACAACCGGATCACAGACGAAAGTAGGATACAGCGATAATACTTACGAGATCATATGGGACGGAACTGCAGATAAGGATAACTACAAGATTGAGGAGTTCCTGGGATTGCTGGAGGTATACGAAAATACTGCCGAGATCGTAGTAACGACAAAAGGTGATATCTATACCTACACCGGAACACCACATGGAGCAACCGTAGAAGTATCAGAACTTCCGACCGGCTATGAATTAGAATCAGCCGTATCTGATGCAGCAGTAACAGATGTTACCGAAGAACCTGTAAAGGCAGGCTGTGACAAATTAGTCATCAGAAATGCAAGCGGGGATGATGTTACAAAGAATCTGAATATCACATATATTGACGGTGAGATTACAGTCGTGCCGGCAACACTGACAGTAGTAACTGAGGGTAAGGAGAAGGTTTACGATGGTGAGCCGCTGACAGCACCGGGGAAGATTGATGGATTTGTAAATAATGAGACCGCAGAGTTCCGCGTGACAGGAAGCCAGACGGCAGTCGGAGACAGTCTGAACAGCTTTGAGATCATCTGGAATAAAACGGCAAAAGAAAGCAACTATACCATCGAGAAAGAACTGGGAACACTGTTAGTAAAAGAGTATGAAGACAGCATCGTAGTCACAACTACGGGAGGCAGCTTTACTTATACAGGTAAGCCTCACAAAGCAACTGTCACAGTATCTGATCTGCCGCAAGGCTATACATTAGAAACAGCCGAATCCAGCGCAAGCGTAACAGATGTTGCGGACGGTACAGTAACAGCCACCTGTGATAAGCTGGTCATCAGAAATAAGCAGGGAGAGGATGTAACCAAACAGCTGAAGATTCAGTATGTCAATGATGATATCAAGGTTACTCCGGCCAAACTGACAGTGAAGACAGAATCAGCCAATGGCGTTTATAACGGCCAGCCGCTGACGGCAGAGGGAAGTATTGAAGGATTTGTAAATGATGAAACCGCAGACTTCCAGGTAACCGGAAGTCAGACGAAAGTCGGACATAGCCTGAATACTTATGAAATTAATTGGAACGATACTGCCAAAAAAGACAACTACGAGATCAAAGAAGATATCGGATTACTGACAGTAAGTGAATACAAAGAAGAGATCGTAGTCACAACAACAGGCGGAAGCTTCCCTTATACCGGTAAAGCCCACGGAGCAACAGTTTCCGTATCCGACTTGCCGGATGGCTATGAGCTTGAAAAGGCAGAGTCCAGTGCAAGCGCAACAGATGTAACGTCAGAAGCAGTAACCGCGTCTTGCGACACGCTGATTATCAGAAATGCGCAGGGTGAAGATGTAACAGAACGTCTGAAAATCCGCTATGAAAATGGCTCTATTACAGTAACCCCGGCAAAATTGACGGTGGTTACGCAGACTGCAAATAAGGTATATAACGGAACACCGTTGACAGCAGGCGGAAGTATTGACGGATTTGTTGAGGGCGAGACCGCAACCTTTACCGTAACCGGAAGCCAGACAGAAGTTGGTTATAGTCCGAATACCTATCATATTGAGTGGGATAAAACCGCAAAGGCCAAAAACTATGAGATCGACGAATCCGTTGGAGAACTGACTGTAACAGAAAATAAAGCAGAGATCGTAGTAACCACCCAAGGCGGAACCTTCACCTATACAGGAACCGAACACACGGCAGATGTAACCGTATCCGATCTTCCTGACGGATACGAATTAGAAAAGGCCGAATCCAGTGCAAGCGTTACAGATGTAACGGATAGCCCGGTTTCAGCAACATGCGATACTCTCATCATTAGAAATAAGCAGGGAGTCGATGTAACTTCGAGACTGAATATCAGCTATGTGGATGGTGAGATCATCGTAGAACCGGCAGTGCTGACCGTTAAGACAGAACGCGCGGAGAGAGTATACAACGGAGAGCCGCTTACAGCCGGAGGAACAATTGAAGGATTTGTAAACAACGAAACCGCAGACTTCCAGGTAACCGGAAGCCAGACAGAGGTCGGAGTAAGCGATAACACCTACGTGATCAACTGGAATGGCACGGCCAAAGAAAAGAATTACAAAATCAATGAAACTGTAGAAAAACTGATTGTAAAAGAAAACGCAGAACAAATCGTAGTAACAGTGACAGGCGGCACCTTCACCTATACAGGCTCGCCTCACAAAGCAACTGTATCCGTATCTGACCTGCCGGACGGCTATACATTAGAGACAGCCGAATCCAGCGCAGCAGTAACTGACGTAGAGGACGGAACAGTAACAGCAACTTGCGATACACTGGTAATCAGAAACGCACAGGGTGAGGATGTAACGGATAAGCTGAACATTATAATCGTTACAGACACAATCGCAGTGGCTCCGGCGGAACTGATAGTTGTTACAGACGGCGCAGAAAAGGTATATGATGCGAAGCCTTTGACAGCCGGCGGTACAATCAACGGCCTGATAAATGAAGAAACAGCAACATTAAAATTAACCGGAAGCCAGACAAATGCCGGAACAAGCGATAATACCTATGAGATCGTTTGGGACGGAACCGCAAAACAGAGCAACTATATTGTTAACGCAGCAGAGTCCCAAATTGGAGTATTGGATGTTCAAAAACGTCCGATTCTGATTACGGCGGCAAGCGCTGATAAGACCTATGACGGAACAGCACTGGTTAAGGCAGTCAGTACAGCCGGACTTGGACAGTTATTACCACTGCATACTTACACGGCAAATGTGGAAGGCAGTCAGACATACGTAGGCACAAGTGACAATATCGTTAAGGATGCCGAAATTGTTACGCTTCTGGGCAGAGATGATGTAACACCGAACTACGCCATTTCCTATGCAAAAGGCAAATTGACTGTAACGGATCAATCAGTAGATGTTGATGACGTAGTCACCAAGACACATGATGATAATAAGACCTATAAGCTGGGAGATACCGTAACATTCGATATCTCAGTCAAGAACATCTATGATGAAGCCAAGACAATTACCATCATAGAGCAGGATGGCGTAACCATCACCGGCAATGACGTATTCGAAGATGTAGCGCCAGGTGAAGTAGTAACAACGACTGCCACCTACACAGTAACAGAAGAAGACATCCTGAACGGAAGCTTTACAAATACCGTTACAGCGAAGTTCTCAGACGAAAACAAAGATTACGAGAAGGACGACACGGTTGACAAATTTGAAGATCCAGCCGGCCATCTGACCGTAACAAAGGAAACAACAAGCAAGCCCGCAAACGGCAAAACATACGCCCTTGGCGAAACAATCATTTACAAGGTTGTGGCAGTCAACGACGGAAATCTGACGCTGAACAACGTGGTAGTAACAGATGAGCTGACCGGCGATGAATGGACAGCAGGAACACTGCAGCCGGGACAGAGCAGCGAAGCTTTCAAAGCTGAATACACCGTAACAGAGGAAGACATCCTGAAGGGCACAGTGCTTAATGAAGCTACGGCAGCAGGAAAGAGTACAGATCCTGAGAATCCAAATCCGGAGATCGTACCTGGCAATACCGAAGACCCGACAGATCATCCGAACGGCCATCTGACCGTAACAAAAGAAACAACAAGTACACCGGCAAACGGGGAAGCATACGCTCTTGGCGAAACGATCACCTATAAGATCACAGCAGTCAATGACGGTAACCTGACGCTGAAGAATGTAGTTGTAACAGATGAACTGACCGGAGACGAGTGGACCATAGATTCACTTGCGCCAGGACAGAGCAGCGAAGCATTTACAGCGAGCCACAAAGTAACGCAGAAAGATATTCTGAACGGTTCCGTAGTAAACGAAGCGACAGCAGCGGGCAAGAGCCCGGATCCTGATAAACCGGACCCGGGAGTAGAACCTGGTGAGACAGAGGATCCGACAGTAGATCCGAACGGCCACCTGACCGTAACTAAAGAAACAACAAGTACACCAGAAAACGGAGCAGCATATGCTCTTGGAGAAACAATCACTTACAAGGTTACAGCAACCAATGACGGAAACCTGACCCTGAAAAATGTAGTGGTAACGGATGAGCTGACCGGAGACAAGTGGACAATTGAGGCCCTGAAACCGGGAGAAAGCAGTGAAGCATTTACCGCAGAATACAAAGTAACAGAGCAGGATATTCTCAAAGGAAGCGTACTCAATGTAGCAACAGCGAAGGGGGAAAGCCCAGATCCTGATAAACCGGATCCGGGAGTAGATCCTGGTGAAAAGGAAGATCCGACAGAGACCCAGCAGCCGAGCCTGTTTGTAGAAAAAACAGCGGCACCTGCACCAAATGGCGGATATGCCCTCGGCGATACCATTCCTTATACCATTAAGGTTGTGAACAATGGAAATGTTACCATAAGCGATATTACAGTAACAGATGATCTGACAGGAAATCAGTGGACAATTGGCAGCCTTGAACCTAATGCTGAGAAATCATATTCTACAGAGTATGTTGTAACAGAAAAAGACATCATGGCAGGCAAGGTTGTTAATGTAGCGGCAGCCGAAGGAACAGCTCCTGACGAAAGTAAAGTAGGAAAAGAAGATACGGAGACAACGGTGACAGAAAACTCTAATCCGCATCTGAGCGTTTCAAAAGAGACAACAAGCAAGCCGGCTAACGGAGAAGCATATGCTCTTGGCGAAACCATCACTTATAAGATTACGGCAGTCAACGACGGAAACCTGACGCTGAAGAACATTGTAATTACAGATGAACTGACCGGAGATGAGTGGACAATTGATACACTTGTACCGGGACAGAGCAGTGAAGCATTTACCGCAAGGCATAAGGTAACAGAGAAGGATATTCTGAAAGGATCTGTATTGAATGAAGCCGCAGCGTCCGCAGAGAGTCCAGATCCGGAGAATCCGGATCCGGGAGTCGTACCTGGCGAAACAGAAGACCCGACAGTAGATCCGGCAGGCCATCTGACCGTATCAAAAGAAACGACAAGTACACCGGCAAATGGAGCAGCATATGATCTTGGCGAGACGATTACTTACAAGATTATCGCAGCGAATGACGGAAATCTGACTCTGAATCATGTAGTAGTAACAGACGAACTGACCGGAGATGAGTGGACAGTTGGAACACTTGCACCGGGACAGAGCAGCGAAGTATTCACTGCAAGCTACAAAGTAACAGAGCAGGATATCCTCAACGGCAGGGTACTTAATGTAGCAACAGCCGCCGGCGAAAGTCCTGATCCGGAAAATCCGGACCCGGGAGTAGACCCAGGCGAAAAAGAAGATCCAACAGCATCACAGCAGCCGAGCCTGTTTGTAGAAAAGGCAGCGGCTGTAAAAGAGAGCGGTGCGTATGGCCTTGGCGATACCATTCCTTATATGATTAAGGTGGTTAACAATGGGAATGTGACCGTAACAGATATTACAGTAACCGACGATCTTACAGGAAACGAATGGACCATCGACCAGCTTGAACCTGGTGCATACGAGGAGTATCAGGCTGAGTATACCGTTACCGAAGCAGATGTTATGGCTGGCAAGGTAGTCAATGTGGCAACTGCAGAGGGTACAGATCCTGAAGGAGAAAAGGTAAGCAAGGAAGATACGGAGACCGTAGAAACAGAGATTTCTAATCCGCATCTGACCGTTGTCAAAGAGACAACGAGTGCACCTGCGAACGGAGAGTCTTATGTTCTGGGTGAGACGATTTCCTACAAGGTTGTCGTGACAAACGATGGAAATCTGACGCTGAAAAATGTAGTAGTAACCGATGAACTGACCGGAGACGAGTGGACCATCGACTCACTGAAACCTGGTGAGAGCAGCGAAGCATTTAACGCGAGCCACAAGGTAACACAGAAGGATATTCTGAAAGGTTCTGTAGTAAATGAAGCAACCGCAGCAGGCGAAAGTCCGGATCCGAACAAACCGGACCCAGGAGTAGACCCGGGAGAGACAGAGGATCCGACTGACAATCCGAACGGACATCTGACCGTAACTAAAGAAACAACAAGTACACCAGAAAACGGAGCGGCATACGCTCTTGGAGAAACAATCACTTACAAGATTGTGGCAGCAAATGACGGAAACCTGACACTGGAAAATGTAGTGGTAACAGACGACCTGACCGGAGACGAGTGGACGATTGATTCCCTGAAACCGGGAGAAAGCAGCGAAGTATTTACCGCAGAATACAAAGTAACAGAGCAGGATATCCTGAACGGAACGGTACTCAACGTAGCAACCGCTAAGGGAGACAGTCCAGATCCGGAAAAACCGGATCCGGGAGTAGATCCGGGCGAGAAGGAAGATCCAACAGTGACTCCGCAGCCAAGCCTGTTTGTAGAAAAGACAGCAGCTGCAGGTCCGGAAGGCGGATTCAGCCTTGGCGATACAGTACCTTACACAATCAAAGTTGTAAACAATGGTAATGTAACAATCAGCGGCATTACAGTAAATGATGATCTGACAGGCGGGCAGTGGACAATTGACAGCCTTGAGCCAAATGGTACGCAGGAGTTTACAACAGACTATGTTGTAACAGAAGCTGACATTCTGGCAGGCCAGGTAGTCAACGTTGCTGCGGCAGGCGGTACGGCTCCTGACGGAAGCGAAGTAACAGGAGAAGGTACGGAGACAATTGTAACAGAGAGCTCCACCCCGCACCTGAGCATTTCCAAGGAGACAACGAGTACACCGGCCAACGGTGAGACTTACGCCCTTGGCGAAACCATCACCTACAGTATTGTGGCAACAAATGACGGTAACCTGACATTAACGAATGTAGTGGTAAGAGATGAACTGACCGGAGATGAGTGGACCATAGATTCACTTGCACCTGGAGCAAGCAGCGAAACATTTACCGCAGAGCACACAGTAACATCAGCGGATATCCTGAATGGCTCAGTTCTCAACGTGGCAACAGCCGGCGGAGAGACTCCGGATCCGGATAAACCAGACCCAGGAGTAGACCCGGGAGAGAAAGAAGACCCGACAGTAGATCCGAATCCAAGTGTAGCAGTAGTTAAGGAAGTTACAAGCACACCGGCTGACGGTGAGGCATACGCACTCGGTGAGACGATCAGTTACAGAATCACCGTAACGAACGACGGCAACATACCGGTTGAAAATATCAGGGTTGAGGATAGTCTGGTAAGTATTACAGAGAATATTATCACAAGCCTTGCACCGGGAGAGAGCAGAGAATTCACATACGAATATACCGTAACAGAAGCAGATATCAGAAACGGCCAGGTAGTTAATACGGCAGCAGCATCCACTGATGATCCGGAAGGGCCTAAGGGAAGCGATGAAGTCGTAACTCTGACAGAGCCGGCAGATGCGGCATATACAGTGAATAAGTCCGTAGTGGAACCGCAGGATGAATACAGGGTTGGCGATACAATCCAGTACCAGATCGCGGTAAGCAACACCGGAAATGTGACACTGCACAACGTAGTTGTAAGTGATAACCTTCAGGGAGCATCCGGCAGCGTAACATTTACAAATGCAGGAGACTACACCGTTGAAGGAAACAAAGCAATAATTAATGAAATTGGCATCGGTGAGACAATAGTACTGAACTGTGAATACCTGATCGTCAGAGAAGATGCAGGAGCATCCATCAGCAACATCGCAAGTGTAAGAACAGATGAAACGGGTGAGACTCCACGTGAAGACGAGACAGAGGAAACACCGGTTGTAAATATCTACAGACTGACCATTCATTATGTAGATGCAGCCGGAACAGCGGTAGCACCGGATTATACCGGCGAATACGAGGTGGGTGCAGCATTCTCCATCGAGTCACCGGCAGTCACAGGCTACACACCGAATTACGCAACCGTAAACAGTGGCGCGGACGGCATGCCGGCAGCGGATGTAGAGGTAACAGTAACCTACACAGCGAATCCAGTCATCGTACCAATCGTACCGCCGGTAACACCGACGACTCCGGCAGCACCAGTAACGCCAGTAACACCGGCAGCGGTAACGCCAACCACACCAACGGCAATTATACCGCCGACACCGACACCTGCAGCACCGATTGACGCTGAACTAACAGAAAACGATGAAGGCGACTATGATTTAACACCAATCCAGGACGAGGAAACACCATTAGCGAAACAGAACCTCGATGACCACGTTTGCTGCATCCTTCACTTCTTACTGATGCTGCTCGCACTGATTGTGCTGGCATTCTACACTAGAAGCATGAAGAAACGGCAGGCAAGAATCTTCGAACTAAGAGAAGAGCTGGAGCTTGAAATGGCGAGAAGAGGCTTAGGCGAAGAGGAAAAGGAAGATGACGCTGAATAATCAAAGCAGCGCAAGACCGAAAAGGAGGGAACCATATGTTGTATAATTTATATCAATTCATACACAACACTTTAGGGTTATGCTTCTGGGATTTACCGGCGCTGCTGGTGGGAATCATCATGATAGTCGTATTCGCAGTGCATAAGCATAATCAGAAGAAACGTCAGAGCAACTTCGAAGATGAGCTGGAAGAAAAAATGAAAGCAATCAAAGAAGGAACAGCGGGCGAGGAGCCCGTGCAGGCATAACAACAAAGGCTGGCGCCGCCGGTTCCATCCGGCGGCGGACAGCACAAAATGAAAAGGAGGAATCAATATGTCATATATCTTTTCACACACCGTGCTTGGTTTTTGCTGGTGGGATCTTCCTGCATTAATCGTTTTGATTGTTGTTATCGTTGGATTTGCGGTAAAACACCACAACATGAAAAAAGAGGAAAACGATCTGGAAGATCAGCTGTCCGAACTCTACACAAACGATACAGTAGAGATTGACAGTAAAACATAATTATTAAAAACAATAAGCCCCTGGGAGTAACCTTCCGGGGGCTTTTTTAGAATATTCTGAAAACGGTACGCAAAGGGGTCAGACCCCTTTGCAATATTCCCAATCCGAGGTATAATAGGGATATATAATTTATATAGAAAGCAGTGAATTCCATGTCAAAGAGAATACTAAGCAAATATGACGGTAATAAGCAGAAGTGGCTGCATGATATTATTGAGATCATTATAATTTTTCTTGTAGTTCTTATTTTATTTAATTTTATTATAGGAGTATCGTTTGTTAAAGGAAAATCCATGTATCCAACGCTTCATAATAATGAGATTGCCTTTTATACCAGAATTATTCCGCATTTTGACAGGGGGGATGTGCTGTCTGTGAGAATGCCTTCCGGGGAGTATTACGTGAAGCGTGTCATTGCAGTTGGCGGTGATACGGTGGACATCAGGAAAGGAAAGTTATATGTTAACGACGAGGAGATGGATGAGCCCTATGTGAATGGGGAGACCGAGAGGAAGGTCGGAGGGGTTGAGTTCCCTTATACTGTTGAGGACGGAAAGGTTTTTGTAATGGGGGATAATCGTGAGGAGTCTATGGACTCCAGGGATTTTGGTGCTGTTATCCGTAAACAGATAAAGGGGAAAGTGTGGTTGTACATCGGCAGGATATCGTAAGAGCTGCCGCAGAGGAATGAGAACCAATAAAAGAGAGCTTCACAGGACTGATGCCAGAGGGTGGCAGTTCCGTGAAGCTTTTTTTCGTAATGGGAATGCTTTCATTTCAATAATAAAAAAAGAAAAAATACTTTCAAAATGTATAGTTTTCTGTCAAAATTGTATTTTAATAAATAAACGGAGGAAAAAAATATGACAGAAAAATTATGTATTAAAAAAGTGAAAGAATTTGAAAGAAACCTGGTTTTGAATGAAAAATCTCAGGCTACTATAAAAAAATATTTAAAGGAAATACAAAATCTATTTGATTTTCTTGGTGACGGGGAATTGAGTAAAAGCAGACTGTTAGAATACAGAGAATCTCTGCAGGAGGAGTACAAGGCACAGACGATTAATGTAAAGCTGTCGGCTGTTAATGCGTTCCTGGAATTCGCAGGCCTATCGGACTGCCGTATAAAATTTGTTAAAGTCCAAAAGAAATCGTTTGTAGAGGAAGAAAAGGAGTTAAAAGACGCGGAATATAAGTCTTTGCTGATTTCCGCCAAAAAGACAGGGAAAACCCGGCTATATTATATTCTGCTTACATTATGCGGGACAGGAATCCGAATCAGTGAGCTGAAATATATCACGGTTCATGCAGTAAGCCAGGGCCGGGCGGAGATAAATATGAAAGGCAAGCACAGAGTAATCCTTCTTCCCAACGAGCTAAAGGATAAGCTCAAAGAATATATAAACCATAAAAATATTAGGGAAGGGTGTGTGTTTATAACAAAAAACGGGAATCCGGTAGACCGGTCCAACATCTTTCATGAAATGAAGAAGTTGTCTAACGCGGCAGGAGTAGAACCGCAAAAAGTATACCCGCATAATCTCAGGCATTTGTTTGCGAGAAGCTTTTATGAAGTAGAAAAAAATCTATCCCATTTAGCGGATATTCTGGGCCATTCTTCTATTGAAACAACGAGGATTTATGTTGCATCCAGCTATAGGAACTTTGACAGGATACTGGATAAAATGCAGCTGATAATATAAAAACCACAGAATCAGTATTCTGTGGTGGCCGGATAATTTAGATATCACTGTTTTTATGTATTTAACCACGGAATCAGTATTCTGTGGTAAAAGAGATAAGTTATACATAAATTTGATGCTTTTATTATATATTAAAATCCGTCGATATTCAATTACATTTTATAAAAGCAATATAATTTTATACTGTTTTTAAGCATTCCTACACAATTTATCATAATTTAAAGATCTATATGTATAAAAATAAGACCTGCCGCAATTATTTTTCAAAACAGGTCTGCCCAACTACGCCCAAAATGTAATCTGAGCATATAAAACATAGATATCTCTAAAGAAGAATCAGAAAATGGCTTACATAATCTGAACCTCTCCACCACAGAATACTGATTCTGTGGTAATTCAATGAACAGGATAAAAAGGACGGCCCCCTATGGATAAAAGATATCACATTTCCGCTCCGTTGAGCATAGAATTTCAAAAAAAATCCATGTTTTTCCTTTATGAAGAAAACATAAAAAAGGAAATCCCTTATTCAGAGCTCATCATTGTTTATCTGGCAGTGAAAGACAATTATTCCGGCGGAATATACATGCCGGATATTACAGAAATCACCCCGGACATGGATGGCTTTATTATGATATACGGGCGGGCAGCGGATTATGAGCTGCATACATATAAGACACATAAGACTGCAGGCGAATTGTTTATTGAGATGGCAGCACATGCAGGGCAGGGTCTGTTTGGCTATGAGCAGTGGATCGAAGAGATAAGGCGGGATGCTTTTGAAGAAGCCGGAGACATGATGTCAGGATGGCAGTACTAGTATAGAGGAGGGACAGTATATGAGCATCGTTCTACAAATATTATCTGTTGCGGTATGTCTGTTAATGTTATACGGCCTATGCCGGGAGATGAAAAAGAAGCATCTGTCAGAAAATCAGGCGATCCTATGGATTGCAGGGGTGGCAGGCCTTCTGATTTTATCAGTTTTTCCAAAGATACTGCCTTGGGCGGCACAGCTTCTGGGAATCTGGTGGCCGCCGGCATCCCTGATCTTTTTCTTCCTTATCGTTATTATATTGATTATACTGCGCCATACGATCACGATCTCCTCGATGGAGACAGAGATAAAAGAGCTGGCAATGCAGATAGCACTTTTAAAGGACGAGAACACTGAACTGGAAAACAGGTTAAACAGTAAAGCTAAAGGGGAGAGCGCCGATATATGAAAGTATTGATTTGTGGAGAATATGGCATATACTGCAGGGAGTTAATTTCCAGGCTGAAAAAAGAGAAGCATGACATTTTTGTTATAACAGGATCGGAGAAAGCCCGGAGGGAGAAACCAAGATCCGGAGTTTTTCAAGAATACAATTTCAGTTACCGGAGTAAAAATATCGGTACGATCATGAAAAATGTACAGGCGGATGTGCTGCTGATTATGGGAATCTGCGACACCAAATTTACCTGGCAGGATATAAATCAGGAGTCGGTGCGCTATCTGACCAGTATCACTAATATCCTGATGAGCGCAAAGGAAGCGGGAATCAAACAGGTCATCTACTGCTCCTCCCTGGGGATCTACGACGGCTGTGAGGATGAAGTTATTGATAAGGACACTGATTTTGAAGCCAATTCTATTCTGATGCAGACGGTAATTCAGACGGAATACATGTGCGCAGAGCAGAATATCCCGGGGGAGTTTGAAATACGTGTTATCCGTTATCCGGAAGTATACGGTGATTATAAGACCCATAATTGCAATATCTGTACAAGGCTTATGGAGACCTTTTTTACCAGTACGGAGATGGAGATTGAAGCGGGAAGGCAGCACCGGGTGCTGTATGTCAATGATGCTGTAGATGTTCTGATGCGGGTATTTCTGTGCAAAGAACGGGAGAAAAATTACCTGATACCAGGAACTGTTTATACGGAACGGCAGCTCATCGATGCAGTTAAGACCGTGATCCCGGGAAGGGAGACCAGGATCAATGAGGCCGTGTATAAAACAATTCCACTCCCCGGGATAGAGGATCCGCATCTGGAGAGGCTAGGGATTTACGAAAAATACAGCCTGGAAGATGGGCTGAGAGAGCTGTTTAAGATATACGAAAAGGAAAAAAATCTGGAGATAAAAGAGGAAAAGAAAAAATCGGTTATCAAAGACAAATTGATTCCTCTGTTGGAGAATGTAGGGCTGTTTCTTCTCATGACACTGCTGACCTACCTCCTCAAAGACACCTGGTTCGGGAGCATAGCCGATCTTTATCTGATCTATGTAGTTATTATTGCCGTGGTATACGGGTGCGCCCATGCGCTTTTTGCAACGCTGCTCACGCTGCTGGCAAAGATTGGGGAGATCCTTATTACAGGAGGCGCATTTGATTATGCGGCTTTTACAGGAATCCTGCAGGTTCTTGTCATCGGCGTTGTTGTGGGGCATATGAGAGACAAATACAGAAGAAAAAACGGCGATCTGGAGGACGAGAAGAAATATTACCAGAGCGAGCTTGTAGATATGACCCGAATCTACGATGGGAACCGGTACGTCAAAGAGATTTATGAAAAACGGATTGTAAACTACGAAAACAGCATGGTGAGGGTCTATGAAGCCTCCAGTCAGCTGGACTTCTGGGAACCGCAGAAGGTGATTTTCCAGGCGGTCGATGTAGCGAGGGAGCTGATGGGAATCGATGACGTAGCAATCTACATAACAGGCAGCAATACGGGATATCTGCGCCTTGCGGCTGCTTCCTCCGAAGAGGCGCGTCAAATGGGCAAGTCCATTCATGCGGACGAGAATTTCTTCATGGGTAGGCAGCTGGTTGAAAGAACGGTATACCGGAACAGGGATCTTGAGTCGTCCCTTCCATCCTATGCATGCGGAATATATGACAGAGAGAATCTGAATGCCATTATCATGCTGTGGACGAAAGACCTTACCAAGATTAACCTCTATGAGTCTAATATGCTGGCTCTGATCTGCCGTCTGATTGAGGCATCTATGAACCATGCGGCCACATACTGGAACCGGCTGGCGAACCAGTATATCGAGGGGACAAATGTACTCAAAGAAGAGGAATTTGATAAAATGTATCAAATCTGCCAGGAGGGATCCAAGCAGAATAAGCTGGAATATACGGCCCTCAGGGTACCCGGACCGTACCTGCAGAGCAGGGGGGCAGAAGGGTACACCCAAATTGCTTCCTTAATAAGGCAGACAGATATCATTGGGGAAAGAGACGGAGATATATGCATTCTCCTGATGAACACGAACGAAAAGGAAGCCGATTATGTAATTCAGCGCTTTCAGAATGCAGGAGTACGGGTAGAAAATGGAATTGGATGATAGGAGCTGGAAAGAGTGGAAAACAAATGGTTCATGTGGATTTTGATCATAAACACGTGTCTGGCGCTGGTTTATTTTCTGTACAGAGGCGTACTAAAAAAAGAATATAAAAAGGCCTTTCTTCTGACCATATTCATGATACTGGTTCCGGCAGTTGGAGTCATATTCTTATCGTGCAGTGAGCTGTTTAACTTTATCCTGTTTCATAAGCGCGACGGACTGTTGAACGAAGAGGAACTAAGTTTCAGCAAAAAAAGAACCCGTATGATCATAGGCGAAGATATTGAGAAGGAGGTTGACAGAGTGCCCATCGAGGAAGCGCTGATGATCTCTGACACCATGAACAGAAGGCAGCTTTTCCTGGAGGTACTTAAGCGTCCGGATGTGGAAGATTATATGGGAGGAATCCGCAGCGCCATGGCGCAGGAGGATTCAGAGGTGGTGCATTATGCGGCATCCTACATAACAGACACGATTGCAAAATATAAAGATACGGAGAAACGGCTCCGGTCGATCTATGAGCAAAGCAAGGAAATTGATACGCTTCTGCTGTACCTTCAGTTCTGTGACAATATGCTTCACAAAAAAATATTCAGCGAACCTGAGCAGAAAATTTATCTGAATTTTTTTGAAGGATACATGGAAGAACTCTATCAGAAGGACAAAGCAAAGGTGAATGGAGCCATGCTGGGGGATATCATTGAATTCCGGAACGAGTATCAGGACGTGGGCAGCACTGAAAAATGGGTGAAACGTGCAGAGGATATGATGGAACAGGATCTGGCTGCGGCTAAGGAAGTTCTGAAGTACTATTTTAAGATAAAAAACAAGTATGGGTTCAGGGAAGCTGTCCGGCGGATTAAGGAGTCGTCTCTGAATCTGGACAGCGAGCTTCTTGAATGGATCCGGTTTTATCCGGCAGACTGATGAACCTGAGAAAAGAAGCATGACATGACACACGACGTGCGCCCCGTCCTGGTAATTCCGGGGTGTACTTGAATAAACAGACAGGGTGGTAGATGACGATGATATGGGAAAATGTGTGGACGATAATAGGGAGCGCGGCAGGATATTTTTTTCTGACTCTGATGCTTCCCTCTGTCTGCCTCCGAAAATATACAGCCGAAAAAGAGCTGACTTTCCGTTTTTTCTTCTATCAGTGCATCGGAAATTTATATATTAACTTTATTGTTCTTTTACTTGGATTTCTGCATTTGGTTCATTTTATTTCTCTGCTGCTCCTGCTGGTTATCCTGCCTTTATCCCTGACATCCTGGAGAGAGCGCAGAAGGATCATGGCCTTTTGGCGGCGTTCGGCAAAGGTCCTGAAGGAACTGATACTGGGAATCTATGGCTTCCAGGTGTTTTTCCGTAAAATCAGGCAGAAGCTGCTGGGGTGGCTGATCCAAAAGAAGCGCTGTCTTAAGGGAAATGTGGCAGAAATCCTGATATTTAGTGCTGTGATGGCCTGGATCATCTGGTTTTACGGATGGTACAAACTGCATAACACGGGGTATGGGCACACGGACGAGGAGATCCACCTTTACTGGATCGGGGCGCTGATCCATGGTAACCTGTTCCCGGCCGGAATGTATCCCCATGGCGTGCATACCCTGAATGCAGCGCTTGGAACATTGTTTCCGATGAATGTTACCCGGGTTTACCTGAACTTTTCGGTTCTTTCAACCGTCATGGTTTTTGGCTCGGCATATGCACTGTTCAGAAAATTCTTTTCCAACAGATATGTGGCCATGGCAGGCTGGGCCTTTTTTGTTTTTACGGATTTATTCCATACTACGTCCTATTTTAGATTTCAGTTTTCCTTTCCAATGGAGTTCGGGCTTGTTGCTGCTTTCGGCATGGTCTATGCCATGCTGGCGTACATAAAAAATAAGCAGAAGGGAGAGCTGATATTGTTCTCCGCGTGTATTACGTGGACGCTCATGGCCCATTTTTATATCACCATCCTTTGTTTGGTTATCTGCGTCTGCTTTGGGTTGGTCTTTTTCATTCCCATTCTGCGAAAGAAAGTCCTGCTTCGATTTGCTGCGGCCGGGCTTGCAGGCGTTATTCTGGCGTGTATCCCCTACGTCTGGGGATATCTGAACGGATATGAGTTTGAGCGTTCCATTGAATGGGCGCTGGGGATCGCACAGACAACGGCGGAGTCGGAGAATCAGGAAGATGCGGATGGCGGGAAGGCGGAAGCAAAGTCCTATAACTGGCGGGAGGAAGATGTCCTGACGCTTGCGGAAAATCTTCTGAAGGATGAATCCAAATATCTGTCTTACAACTATGTGAACAAGAGAGATACGGCCAGTATGCTTATGCTGGCGGACGGGGCGCTTGCCGTTTATGCCCTGCTGGGCCTGATCTTTTCCAGACAGAAGATAAGGTATCTGGGGTATCTCTTCTGGGCGGTATTGTGGGAGGCCGGCGCGATACTCGCATGTGCCTATTACCTGAATCTTCCGGCCCTGATCGAAGTAAAGCGCATGGCAACGTTTCTGACGTTTTTGAGTATCCCGCTGCTGGGACTGCCTTTCGAAATGCTGTTTACTATGCTCAGGCTGTGCAGGATAAAGGAAAAGTACCTGGAAATGTCCTTCGCGGTTCTGATTACCGGCGGTATCTGGGCCATGTCGTCTGCAGGGAGAATAAAGGAAGAGCGCTATTACAGCATTACAATCTCTGAGGCAGATATGAGGGTGAGCCTGGATCTTTGTGAAAATCACGAAAAGTACACGTGGACAGTCATATCGCCCACCAATGACCTGTCGGTAATCCGGTACGATGGCTATCATTATGAAATCGTGGACTTGTTAAAAGACTTAGACAGGGGAAAGAAAAGTATCTATATTCCCACTCCGGACATATACGTAGTGACAGAACGGCATCCGATCTCCTTCGCCAATGACCGGCGGGAAATAGACAGAAGCGACATCGATGCACCGGACAAGGTGAAGGCAATCAGCCCGGAGATGGCACTGCAGGACATTGACTGGACCGAGGATTCAAGCGGGCTGCATGGTGCAGATGCGCCGTATTATTACCAGAGGGATGTGGTTATGTCCAAGCTTCATTACTGGATGGAGGCGGTAAAACAGATCTATCCAAACCATGTCTGGGAATATTACAGCGATGAGACGGTGACTGTTTTTAAGATTTCACAAGATCCTTATTTTACATTAAATCTTTCTGTAGACTATAAGAAACTAGCGGAAGAAGAGGTAGGTGGCAAAGAATGAATAATATACTTTTGATGATACCGGCGTATAATGAGGCTGAAAATATAGGAGATCTGCTTCTAGACATGAAAAAAATGGGGCTGGAGGCGTACATGGATGTCCTGGTGATCGATGACTGCTCTGCGGACAGTACTTCAAAAATTGTGGAGGAGACCGGTTTTAAGGTGATACGCCAGGTCTTCAATATGGGATACGGCGCAGCTTTGCAGACCGCCTATAAGTATGCCGTGGAAAAAAATATGCTTATCTGCTTCAGATGGATGCGGACGGCCAGCACGATCTCTGCAACATAAGAGTAATTTGTGAAAAACTGGGCTGTTTTCCGGCGGATGGCGGCGAGCAGAAAGGCACATGTGGGGACGGCGCCTGCCCGGATATTGTGATAGGTTCCAGGTTTCTAGAAGGGAGCCAGTCTTTCCGGATTTCAAAATTAAAAAAGTATACGATCTATTTCTTCCGGAAAATCATTAAAAAAGTGACCGGCTGCAGTCTGACCGATCCTACCAGCGGCCTGCAGGGACTGAACAGAAAGGCGTTTGCATTCTATTCTGAGTACAATAACTTTGATTTAAAGTATCCGGATCTGAATATGATCGTGCAGATGCTGCTGCTTGGTTTTAAGATCGAAGAGGTACCTGCCGTCATGCATGAGCGGACCGCGGGGGTATCCATGCATACCGGCCTGTTAAAGGTAGGGAAGTATATGGTGTTAATGATGTTGAGCACATGGAATGCCTGGTCGCGTTATAAAGCAGGGAGCATAAAATGAAATTACTGAATAAGCTTGGTCTTTCCAAAAAGAACCAGCTGAAGAAATACATATTTGTTTACATAGTGATTATCCTGTTCTGCCTTCTCTTTGTTTTTTTGATTGTGAGCAACCTGGATAATATTTGGAGGAGCATTCATGAATCCAGCCGAGTCGAAACAGACAACCGTGCAGAATATAAGGCGGTGGTGAAGCTGGCGGAGCAGCTGGATAAAGAACAAGCCGGAAAGGGAGCAGAATACAAGACTGCTGAAAAGACTGTAGTCTGGGGGCGGGATACCGCAGGTTACCAGACATCCGTCCTGCAGCTTGAAAATATGAAAGAAGGTTTTCGGACGGAAGAGGTGCTTGAAGATTGTGCCGGGGCTGAAATCTTATTTATATGCAGAACAGATTTTTCGGAGCAGGAGCTCAGGCTGCTAAAACAGTACAGTGAAAGAGGCACAACACTTTTCTTTACAGAGATCCCCTCGGAAACCGCACTGGAGGACAAAAGCGTGAGAGATCTCCTGGGAATCGATACTTATAAGGGGATTGAGCAAAAAAAGGGGATCCGGCTTACAGAGAATCTTTTGTTCGGTGAGATAGCAGAGAGCAAAGAAGCATTTACGATGAAGGCCGTAACCCTGAAAAGGCAGACAGAAGTCTATGGCTCGGCACTGCAGGATAAGAAGGTAAAAAACGAAAAGCTTGCCCCGGTATTCTGGCGTTATCAGGACAGCATAAAGGGCGGAAGCGTTTATGTGGCGGACCGGGAGCTGATGTCCGCAACCATGGGCTATGCAGTAATCAGCTTTCTTTTTACAGATTTATACCAGGCGTATATGTACCCTATCGTGAATGCTTATTGCTTTGTTGTATCAGGAATGCCATATACCGATGAATTCTCATCAGATTATTTGCAGAAGGAATATGAAAGAAACAGCATGGGAGTGCAAAATGATATTTTCTTCCCGGAATTCCGGCGTTGCGAAGAGCGGTATTCGGTTAAAACGACATGGTACACAGATGACGGTGAGGGGATCAAAAAACCTTCGAATGCGATGCTCGCATATTATCTGGAAGGGATTGTGGAGGGAAGTAATGAGATCGGCTCGCTTAACAGCTACAGCCAGAAACGGGAGACGGACTCGCCCTTTGATAACCGGCTGGAGTTGTGGGATTCTGATTTTAAATGGACAGAAGGGATGACGGATACGGTCTGCATCCCATATCGGCAGATATCAAAGAAAAAATATCAGAACGTCATATTTCAGGATAAGGGGTTAAGCCGCGGAATAGGATTCAATAGTGTTTTTACAGATATTCCCCCGTTTCTATACGGCACGGATGAGGGGAAACCGGTACGATGGATTGACTACTGCCGCAATCTGGAGACAATACTGGGGGTAGAAAAGGAAGATATCCCATGGCTGGAACGAGTGACGGTCGGCGAGGCCGTGTACAGAATCAAAGCGTTTCAAATGATGGAACCGAATATTACGTATTCGGATACCGGGATAGATGCAGTAATCGGTAACTTTACAGGGAGGGCATTTTTCTATCTGTCCCTGCCGGCAGGCCGGGAAATAGTATCGGTAAAAGGGGCTGAGACTACTAAAATCAATGATACGCTTTATTTGGTAGATGCGAAAAAAGAGCATGTAAAGATTACATACCAGGAGAAAAGGTAACAGGAACCGGATGAGGCCGCACAAGGGCAGTATAAGGAAGAAAGGAAATGGTTTGAATGAAAGTATGTTTAATTGTTGAAGGAGCATATCCCTATGTCAACGGCGGGGTATCAAGCTGGATGCAGGGGCTGATGCTTGCCATGCCGGATGTAGAATTCGTTGTACAGTCTATAGCGGCAAGCCCGGATGCGAATCTGCAGTTTAAATATAAGATTCCTTCGAATGTCAGTGAGATTCAGGAGGTGTATCTACTGGATGACGATTATGTGAATAATAAAACCCAGAAAAGGGTTTCCCTGACAGGGGAAGAGTACGATGCGTTCGAAAACCTGATGTTCGAAAGCAATCCTGACTGGAATGTGATAATCCGATTTTTTGCAGAAAAAGAGGTTTCGCTGAATGCGCTGCTTTCGGGACGTGATTTTTTTAAGATGACTCTGGACTACTATAATACGAATTTCAGAAGGGTTGTATTTTCAGATTTCCTTTGGACCATGCGTTCCCTTTAGCTCCCCCTGTTTACGATCTTAAAATCCAGGACGGAGAAGGCGGATCTGTACCATTCCGTATCCAGCGGGTATGCCGGGATCTGGGGGTGTATGCAGAAGAGCTTATACGGGCGCCCCTTCCTGATGACAGAGCATGGGCTGTACACACGGGAACGGGAGGAAGAGATCATCAAAGCGGACTGGGTAAGCGGGATCTACAAGGATATCTGGATCGACCAGTTCAAAAAGATCGGAGAATGTTGTTACCAGTACGCCGACAGGGTGGTATCCCTGTTTGAAGCTGCCCGAAGGTTCCAGATTGAACTGGGATGCGACGAAAAAAAGACGGTGGTTATTCCGAACGGCGTAAATTACCACAAATTTGAGGGGATCCGGCAGAAAGAGGATACGGATCCATATATCAATGTAGGAGCAGTTCTTCGTGTCACCCCTATCAAGGATGTTAAGACTATGATCAGCGCCTTTGCGCTGGCTAAAAACATGGAGCCAAGACTAAAGCTGTGGATCATGGGGGGCATGGAGGAAGCAGAGGAATATGCGGAGGAATGCCGTACCATGGTGCGGGATATGGACATTCAGGATGTGGAATTTACTGGGATCATTGACGTAAAAGAGTACATTGGCAGGATGGATATTCTGATGCTGACGAGTATCAGCGAAGGCCAGCCGCTTTCTATTCTGGAGGGCTTTGCCGCGAAGAAACCATTTATTGCCACAAATGTAGGGAACTGCAAGGGGCTGATCGAGGGGGAACGCGACAATTACGGCATGGCCGGTTATATTGTGCCTGTAATGGGCGTATCCGAAATTGCCCGCGCGATCCTGAAGCTGGCAGGAGATGAAGCGTCCAGAATCAAGATGGGGCAGGCGGGTTACCAGAGAGTTGTAAAGGCATACGATGAGTCCGAGGTTTTCAGCACATATTATAATCTTTATCTTGAACTGTCAGAAAGAGAGGAGGAGAAAAATGGCGGGCATCGGATTTGAATTAAAGAAAATATACAGGAAAGAAAGCATATCCAGGGGAATGCTGGGCATTGTGTACAGTTCCCTTGTGACCATCGGTCCAATGATACTGGTGATCGTGGCCATCCTTCTGCTCTATTTTTTTCTGGGGATGACGAAGGTGCCGTATGCGGACAGAGAGCTGCTGTCCTCCACCATACTTTACACCTTTATCTTTTCCGTCATACTGACCTCTCCGTTCAATGTCATCTTTTCCAGATATCTGGCGGATAAATTTTACATGGAAGAGTATTCCAACATACTGGCCTCCTACTATACGGGGAATTCTGTATGCTGTATCATAGCAACGCTTATGTTCCTTCCTGTGGGATGGAGCCTGAGGGTACGGGGGAAGATCGACCTGCCGTTTATTCTCGCTGCCTATGTGCAGTGGATGTCGCTGGTTATATTATTTTTTGCGATCACGTATCTGCATGCGACCAAAGATTATAAAATCATTGCGCTGTTCTTTGTGATTGGTATGGCGATCAGCTTTGTCGTGTCTTTTGCCTTCTACCGGTTGGCTGGACAGGATGCGATCCACTCCATCATATACGGGCTGTCGCTGGGATTCTTTGTGATCGCAGTCTGCGATTTTTCCTATATCAAGCGGTATTTTAAAAGCGTGTCGAACGAATACGGGGAGTGTATGCATTACTTGTGGTCGTTTAAACGACTATTAGGGGCCAACCTTTTATACATCCTGGGCCTGTATGTCCATAATTTTGTATTCTGGACCGTGCCCGGCCGCCTCTATGTGGCTTCTACTTATTACAGCCACCAGGCCTATGACATGGCCTCCTGCCTTGCCATGTTTACAAACATTTCCGTGATGGTTTCCTTCATGGTTGTGGTGGAGACGAGGTTCCATACTGCCTATAAAGAGTACATGGAAGGCGTCATCGGGGGAACCTATAAAATGATCGCAAAGGGACGCAAAAAGCTGTTTCGGACGCTCTCTCAGCAGATTATCCAGGTGTTTGGCACACAGATTGCAATCACGTCGGTTATATTTCTGTTTATGGTGTTGTTCGGAAAGAAGATCGGGTTCGACAGTGTTACGATGACGATTTATCCTATGCTGGTCGTTGCCTTTCTCGGAATTTTCATGATGTATGGGAATATTATTTATCTGTATTACTTCGCAGATATGACGGGAGCATTTCTGACGGGCGCGCTGTTTTTTGCAGTTACGCTGATTGCCAGCCTGTTCTCCAGCAAGTGGCCGATTCCGTTTTGGGGAACGGGGGTATTTATCGGAATGCTGACGGGATGGACATACAGCTTTTTCAGAATCCGCTGGATCGAGAGAAATCTGGATACCTTTATCTTCTGCGATTACAAAGTCGTGGACACGATGAAGTCTTCTAATAAAGGAAAAGTTGTTTACCGAAAGAAGGAGCGCAATGCAGCAGGATAGTGGAAAAAAGCTACTGCAATGGAATATCATTGTCAGCATGCTCAGCCAGGTCTTGTCACTGGTGATTAATCTGATATCAAAGCGGGTGATATGCCTGTATCTGAACGTGGAGTACCTGGGCCTCCAAAGCCTGTACTCTAATTTCTGTGACGTGCTGTCCTTTGCGTATTTTGGCGCGGGGACGGCCATGCTGTTCAGCTTTTACGGCCCGCTGGCCAGGGGGGACAAAGAAAGGCTGGCCGCAATTTACAGGTATTATGACGGCATTTATAAAAAAATGACCTGGGTAGTTCTGGGAATCGGAACTGTATCGACCATATTTGCAGTATTCTCGGTAAATGCCAGTATCAGTGATGTGGAGGTCACTGTTACATATCTGACATTCATGCTGTCCGTTGTTTTATACAACAGGCAGATGGTGAGAAATTACTTCATCCAGGCGGATCAGCGCAGATACTTTGTGGCGGCGGTGACCGGCGGGGTGGATGCCTCGGCTCTGATCGTTGAGATTCTGCTGTTAAAGTATTTCAGGAGCTATGAGGCATTTGTAATCTGTATACTCGTAAAAAATATTTTCATAAATGGAATTTTCGGCAAATATCTGAAGGCCCGGTATGGATTTTTGTTTGAACCGGGTAGGGAGTTGGAAAAAAAGGAAGCAGATGCCATCAAAAACAATGTGGCCGATATGGTGATGTACCGTTTCGGGAAAGTCCTGATCAGCAATACGGACAATATCTTCATCTCCCGCTTTATTAATACGGCTATGGTTGGAATCTATTCCAATTACCAGTTCATTATTGCGGGAATTACAAGCCTGATTGGAGCATTCTACGAGGCTATTACGGCAAGGGTGGGACAGCTGCTGTCTGTAAGCGAACGGGAGAATCAATACCAGGGATTCCAGTTTTATTCGTTTATCAATTCATGGATGACGGGAGCCACAATCGTCTGTTTTTATTATCTGGTTCAGGATTTTATCAGGATCTGGATGGGGACGGTGGAGTTGTTGTCCCGGGAAGTGATTATAGTGATCATTGTAAATTACTACCTGGAAATATGCCGTTCTGCCACCAAGATGTACCGGGAGAGTGCCGGGCTGTTTAAAAATATAAAACGGATGATATTGATTAAGGGCGGACTGAATATCGTCCTTTCCTTTGTGCTGGGAAAAATATGGGGTCTGTGGGGGATTTTATTTGCGACGACCATTGCATCGGCGGTCACGCTTTTTTGGTATGAACCCCTCATTGTGTTCAGGTATTTTAAGAAAAGCTTCTTGAATGAAATATACTACCAGTTTATCACGCTTCTGCTACTGGCAGTGTCCCTCTTTGTTACGGGGGCTGCCGTGAAGGCGCTCCCGGAGGGCGGGGTCCTGCATTTTCTGCTCAAAGCGGCTGTATGCGGGGTGGTGTGCAACCTCTGCTATCTGGCATTCTATCTCATCTTTAACCGAAGGATGAAAAAGAACATGAAGGCATAGAGGGCGTGGGCCCGGAAAATTATATCGAAAGAGGAGGCGCTATGGAGATCAGTTTTATCATACCCGTATATAACGGGGAGAAGTTTATACGACGCTGTATTCGTGCGATTCGCAGATGGGAACGGGAGGAACAGATCGAGATTCTGATCATTGACGACGGTTCTGTGGACAGCACGGGGAAGATCTGCGACGAGGAGGCCGCAGAGGATGGCAGGATCAAAGTGTATCACATTGAGAACTGCGGGCAGGGGCTGGCCAGAAACTACGGGCTCAGAGCGGCGTCAGGGAAGTATATCTGTTTTGCGGATGCGGATGACTGGTCGGACACTGACAGTATATACAGGCTGTGGAAGCAGGCAGAAGACGTCCGCGCGGACGTTGTCATGGGCAGTTATTACCGGGTAAACGGCGAAACCCGGGAGTGGGTGCACGCCGCCGGAGAAGGCCTGATGAAGCGGGAGGGAACCGCCGCAGAAACGGGACTGTACCATAAGGTGAAGACGGAGAGCATGTTTGGTTATGTGTGGAACAAATTATACCGGAGGCAGTTTCTGCGGGAGCATGATATATGGATGGATGACATCCGGTCTATGAATATGGAAGACTTTCTGTTTAATATGAAGGTATGGAGCCACTATCCAGTGTTTTATTGCATGGACTGTCCGGTCTGCTATTATGTGACGGATCATGCTTCTACGACCCGAAAATCAGATCCTCAGATACACACAAAAAGCGTCAACATGATTTGTTCGCTGGTTAGTTATCTCGAGGGGGAGGGCGTACTGGAAGAGAACTTGGATATGGTTGTTCCGCTGATCATGCGGTCTTTCTGCTGGTCAATGATAAAAAATATTCCCTTTGAAGGAAAGTCTTTGAGACGCCTTGAGGAGCGGGCAGGTACGTTTGCCTATGCTGCGGAGACAGAGAAGGCGCTTGGGACCGCAAAGGCATCAGAACAGCTGAAGACACTTCCCTCGGCGCTGCAGCGGTGGTTCTATCTCTTCTGCATGTGTGCACTGAAACGCAAATTAATTAAGATTATCAGTCTGTTTTTTTATATATGTTATCCGCTGATGAAACGGTATGTATCGGCAGTTTTAAAGTAGAGGGTAAGAGTTCGGGCAGGCCTGAATTCTTACAGTAGAGGAGCTAAAGATATGATAAGTGTCATTGTCCCGGTTTACGGGGTGGAAAAGTATCTGGAGAGATGTGTCGGTTCTATTCTTAGCCAGACATTTCAGGATTTTGAGTTGATCCTGATAGATGACGGTTCCCCGGACAGATGTGGGGAGATGTGCGACAGGTATGCAGGGCAGGATGCCAGGATCCGCGTCGTGCACCAGGAAAACCGGGGGCTGTCCGGGGCCAGAAACACAGGGCTTGGCCTGGCAGCAGGGGAGTATATTACATACATTGACAGTGATGACAGGATCGAGCCGAAATACCTGGAGGTGCTGTATAATAATGCCGTAGAATTCCAGGCGAAGGTATCTGTCTGTGCATACGGCCTGGAATGGGAGCACAAAAGCAGACAGGGTCAAAACAAGCAAAACGAAAGCAGGCAGAACAAAAATCAAGGGGAAGAGGTCTTCCATACCGTGGTTTATACCGGCAGGCAGGCTGCCGAAAAGATTGTGAAAGAAAGCGCACGTGCGATGATTACTGCCTGGGGAAAGCTTTATCACAGAGACCTAAAGCCGCTGCTGGTATATCCGGAGGGGAAGACTCATGAAGACGAGTTTGTGACATACCGTGTTTTTTATGAAGCCGGCCGGGTCGCCGTATCAAACCAGCCGCTGTACCGTTATCTGCAGCGCGGCGGGAGTATCATGAATGACGGCTTTCGGGAAAAGCGCCTGGATAAAATCAGGGCGCTGCGGGAGGCTGTTACATTTTTCAGGGATAACAATGACTGGGAGTTGGAACGGTATGCGAGGAAAAGATATCTTACCAATTTGCAGATCGCCTGGTACCGGACCGCGAAGTTTCTGCCGGACCGAAAAGAGCTGGGTGCTTTGCTGAGAGCAGAATGGAAGCTGACTTACAGTACATATAAGAAAGAGATCCTGGAATGTGCGGGATTTATGGATCGGTTATCGATCCTCGTATTTTCCGTTTCGCCTCATGTATACAGGGTGATGGCGGAAGTGTATTTGAAATTATTTCCGGAGGTTTGATACGATTAAAAAAGATAGAAAAGTCCGAAAGGCACTACGGTTTATGATTCTCATAGTTTTATTGGCCGCCGCGGTTATCTGGTTGGTATCTGAATATCGGGCCAGACTGGTTTTTACTTACAGGGAAAGTGGCAGCAGAGTGGCAAATCCCTTTCAGGGAGTCTATTTTCAGTGCTCGACCGGTGATCCTGACAGGCTCTATGATGTGGCGGAGGAACACCCGGATTATGATGTTGTTCTGCTTACATTTCTTTTGGATGACGAGCGGGAAATGGAGGTGATACCGAATGACAAGATGCGGGATCTGGAACATACACTCCAGATTGCACAGGAATTGGGGCTTTCGGTGATCTTCCGGGCGGCATATGATTTTATCGGGGAGTATGAGGATCCGGAGTTTGAAATTATGTTAAAACACATCCGGCAGACCGGCCAGGTTCTGAATGCATACAAAAGCTGCATTGCGGGAGTCCAGGCCGGTATGATCGGGGCGTTTGGGGAATGGACCCAGAGCCGGTACATGGATACAAAAATATACCGTATGGAGGTCATCCGAGCATGGGAGAGTGTGCTGGATGCAAGGATCCCCGTGTCTGTAAGAAGACAGAAGTTTATACGGGAAGCCGAATCGTGGGGATGTGACACCGGCAGGCTGGGAGTTTATAATGACGGACTGTTTTCCAGTGAAAGCGATCTGGGTACTTACAGGGAGGATTACACAAGAGAAGAGGATCTGAAATGGTCCGCTGCGAACATCAAGGTGCCGTTTAACGGGGGAGAGATGCCCTTTATCAGTGAATTCACTGATATACACAATGTGGCGGAAGAAGCGCGGCAGCTGAATCTGTCGTACCTGCATGCGGAGTATAATCATGAGGTGTGGCAGTACTGGGCGGAGCAGGAATATGACAACATGCCGGGTGATGAATACATTAAAATGCATCTGGGCTGCAGGCCGTGGGCAGAATCATTTAGTATTGACAGACATTTTACGGCGAAAAAGCAGTTACGGCTGGAGCTGAAGGTCAGAAACAGCGGATTTGCTATGATCAATCCGGACTACCGGTGGTATTTTATACTGCGGTGCGGGGATGTGGAAAAGCGGATAAGGGCCGACGCAGCAATGGAATCCAAGGAAAAGGGGACAGTCAGCGCCGAATTTGCAAATCCCTTTCCGCAAGAAAAGTTGGGGAAGAACGGAATGACCGTGGGAATCCAAATTTCAAAAGAAGAGCCGAGGGATATAGTTGAAGCTTACTGTGTCCGGCTGGCAAACGATAAAACGGCATATGAAAACGGAATAAACATTTTAGCAAATATCAATGAGTGAGGGCAGAGGGTAAATGAAAAAGCAGCGTAAACCGTGCTGGCTGGAAAAGGCATATTGGGTGGCATGTGAAAAGATCCTGTGTTTCCTGGCATTGCTGCCGGCCAGGGATCATAAAATTGTGTTTGATAATTTTGGAGGCAGGGGATATGGCTGCGATCCGAAGTATATAGCAGAGGAGCTGTTAAAGCGGGACGAGGATCTGGATCTCGTATGGCTGACCCGCAGTATGTCGGAAGAATTCCCCAAAGGTATCCGTCCGGTCCGGTACGGTGGAATCAGGGCGGTGTATGAGCAGGCGACGGCGCGGGTGTGGGTGGATAACTTTAAGAGCGGTATCCGCATACGGAAAAAGAAGGATCAGTACTATATTCAGACATGGCATTCTTCCCTGGGACTGAAGAAGAATGAACAGGATGCAGGGCGGCTGGACCGGGCCTATGTAAGAAAGGCCGTGCGGGATGCATCCATGACGGATCTGATGTATTCCAATAACGCTTTCCGGGCGGATAAATACAGAAATAGCTTCTGGTATCATGGAGAAGTGATGCGGTGCGGTCATCCCAGAAACGGGGTTCTGCTCCATACGCCTCCTGCGGTAATCCGGAAGGTACGGAAACATTTTGGGATACCGGAAGAGAAAAGGATACTTCTCTATGCGCCTACTTTCCGGTCGAAAACGGGAGGCGTGGGGTACCGGCTGGATATCGGCGCCTGCCTGGAAGTTCTGCGGGACAGATTTGGAGGGGATTATATCTGCCTTTTCAGAATGCATCCCAATGTGGCATATCAGGGTACAGACTGCTCGGAGGGCGTAATCCCGGCCTCTGATTATCCGGACATGCAGGAGCTTATGGCTGCCGCGGATGTTATGATTACGGACTATTCCGGGAGTATGTTTGAGTTTATGCTGACGGGAAGGCCGGTATTTCTTTTTGCGGGGGATGTTGCCAGGTATCTGGCAGAAGAGCGGGAATTGTACTTTACCTTCGGGGAGCTGCCCTTTTCCCTGGCAGAGGATAAAACACAGCTGCGCCAAAATATTCTGGCGTTCGATTATGAGGCGTATAGAACAGCGTGCAGGCAGTTTATGGAGCTTGTTGGGATGGAGGAAGACGGAGAAGGGGCCAGGGTGCTGGCGGACCGGATATTAGAAGAGATACATAAAGGGCAGACGGATTGCTGATCCGCCTGCGAACCCCTATTTTATTGATATTCGGGTCTGGATTTTTGGAGTTGCTTTATTTCGGTTACAGAAACCAGCCGGATGATTCCGAATCCGGCAGCAAAAGTGAGGATGCAGAAAAGTATTTCCGGCCCGGACGGAATACCGGGGAAGAGTTCCACAATGGAACCTAGTACAAATCCTAGAATTATAAGATATGCCGGCCGGGGGTATTTTGTCATGGCGTGTTCCAGGAGCTTCGTGGTAAAGACAATTCCCAAGAGCAGCCCGATGCCAAGGGGCGCAAGGAATGTCAGCCGGAAACTGCTGATTGCCCGCATAACGGAATCGTATATCCCCATCAGGAGGAACAGATAGGAGACACTAATTCCCGGCAGCACCAGTGCGATTGCTGCGACAAATCCAGCTAATACCAGAAGCAGCAAGCCGCCAGCCCCTTTAGCCATATCAGCCTGTAAGGCGCCGGAGGGAAGCAGGGCGAATAGGAGAACCACAGACAGCCCAATGCCCATGTACAACGGATATTTCCAGGAGAAGCGCCGGATGTCCGCCTGCTTAAGCGTTAAGGGTACACTGCCCGTTACTGCACCCATAAAGAAGTACAAAGTAGGCATGGGATAATTTTGGATGAGTCCGAGAATAGGACGGGCAAAGAGAACCATACCAAATCCGCCGCCTGCAGAAAAGGCTGCAAGGAAAAGAAGGTTTTCTTTTTTATGTTTTGTAAAGGAACTTACGGAATGGATTAATTTGGTGTAAATGCCGAGTATCATAGCCATGGAACCGCCGCTTACACCCGGTACCAGCATGGTTCCGCCTACGATCATTCCTTTGATTGCTGTCAGTAGGTTAGTATGTTTCATTTGGTCTCCTTTTTGCGCTTTATTATATGGGCAGAGGGGGCGGGATACAATGGGGGCAGGGGAATTTTAGCGGGTTTTTAGCAGATGGGGGAGGTGCGGGGCGGTATTATGTTATGCGGAGCAAGATGCTTGTCTTGGCGTACTTGAAAAAACAGATTTTTGTGCATGAACAAAAGAGGCTGCCCTTTTCACGGCCGGGTAGTGGCCTGAAAGGACAGCTTCTTTATCTTAGAGGGACCCGTCTGGGTTTACGTAAAAAACAATTTTATAGTAATTCCGGATTTATCAAAGGAATATCAGTCATACTATCATGGATTTCATAAAAATAGAAAAGGATATCACTGCAGTACTGCCACAGAATTAGTATTGCGCTTCTCTTTCATATTATGCATGTAATGTGGTATAAATAGTGAAAATGAATAAATGGTTTATCATTATTCGAAGATCAGTTACTAAACTGTGAAAACAGAACCAGGTTAAAAGAACTAAATAACTTGTTATATTATACTATTTGAGTGCTGGTTTGTCAATAAGATCAGCGATTGTATGTCAACTTTGTGTAAACTTTTTTGCACCTTTTTTTGTGCTGCACAGAACGTATGTATTTGAATATCTACTTGTCCTGAAGTTTGCATTACTTTTGGAATATAAATAAAAAGAGCTGTTCCGAACCTTTTGGTGCGGAGCAGCCTTTTTTCTGCTATCTTATATTGAATTGCTTATTCTTACAATCTAGTCCACTCTTTCAATACCAAGAGTCTCTTGAAACGCTTTAATCGAAAGTTTGTTGGAAATAAACAGGCAGATTGTCAGTATGACTGCAAGGACAGCGTATAGGAACCATGCAATCCGGTAGCTTCCTGTTAAATCGAAAATGATTGCACAAAACGGAATGCCGACGGCGCTTCCAAGGAACAGAATCGTAGTAAACAGACTGACATTTGATGCATAGTCCAGCAGGCCGAATACCCTCTGTACAGTAAAGGAAGGAACGATAACCAATTCAGCAGACACGATTCCGAATAAAATAACCGGTATAAAGGCGCTTACGTTTCCAAGGCAGGTGGCAAGGGTAGCAAATGCCGCTGCACAGATGACCCCGCAAATAATAATGGACTTTGAACTTCCAAAATGGTCGAATACACCTCCAAGAAGAATTTTTGCTACCAATCCAACCAGCATAACAACTGAGAAGAATGTAGCGGCCCTGGCTGCAGAGATTCCTTCTGAAGTCCAATAGGCGACTAACTGCTGCTGGGTACCGGATACGACTAACCCCATCAGGAATACGCCGATTGCGTAAGTCCAGAACCAGATTTTTTTCATCGCATCTTTACGCATAAAACCAGTTGGTTTGATTTCGGCTTCACTTTTGTTCTCGGTACCGAGGGGCCTTTGCCCGATATCTTCAGGCTTGGTACGTATTAACAGAACAGAGATTAGAACAACGATTACGATTGTTACGGCCAGGATGCGGTAAGTTGTCCGCCATCCATATGCTGCGATCAGCCTGGTGACAACAGGGGAAAGTGCAGAAGTAATCAGGCTGGAACCTGTAAAGGCAATTCCTGTCATTGTACCACGCTTATCATAGAACCAGTTTGCCAGCAGATAATTCATTGGGATTGTTCCAAATAATCCTGATGATGCCCCGGCAATAATTCCGCCCAGATAAAAGAACCAGACATTGGCTGCAACGGAGTAAATTAAATGCGCGCAGGCCCCCAGAATACCTCCGATGATAATAAGCTTTCTAGCGGAGTGTTTACGGAATAAAGGCCCGATAAAGGGAGTTGCAAGCATAGAGGCAAACATAGCCAGTGTACTGAATAACATAAATGTAGAATGATTTACTTTTAATGTTTCAATTGCAGGCGTAATAAAAAGTGAGTTCAGGTTCGTAAGAAGGCCGGTACTGGATGCCGAGAGCAGAAAACAGGCGACCACGATAAACCAGCCATAAAACCCTTTTACTTTCCCATTTTGGTTTCCTTGTGTATTTTGTGCCATAAATTTATCCTCCTAATAAGAATCTTTATTTGCGATGACAAACATTACCAGGAATAAAAGCGATGACACGGTTTTATTGATAGTTTTATTATAAACTTATATCCTTGTAATTACAAGTGGCGATATTATCAAAAATAGAGAGCAAAAACTGTATAAAACCATGAAAAAAGAGCCTAGAATAAAAAATATGAAAAACATACTTGCAAATAGAAAACTCATGTGATAATCTTGTAGTGATGACATTACCAGGTGCGGTGACAATTTTCAATCAAAGGAGGAAAGATATGATGAAGAAATATGAATTTACAGTATTTGGCACAGCAACAACTGTAAAAGTATTTAAGTTTAAAGAATTTCCGCAGCCAGGCGTGACAACTCCGATTTCCAATACTAATTTCGATAAACTGTATTATGGAGGGAAAGCATGGAATATCGCATATAATATGATTAAGTTAGGTGTACCGGTTTATCCGGTTCTGGCATATTCTGATGACCGCATGCAGGATGAAATTCATCGCGTGAATGCGGAATACGGGACACCGGTTGACGCGGTCTTTAAGTCTCCAAAGGGGGAATATGATTATTTAACCTGTTATATGCTGGAGGACGAGAACAAAAACCACATTACGATCGGCGGTTATCACTCCTCAGAAGGGCATGTGGATCTGCGTAAGCTGGTAGCGGAGCATATTCCCCTTCGTCCGGAGTTTTTGAGTGACAGCAGGATGGCAGTCCTTACTTGTCCGAAGGCAGGAGATTTGATGCCGATGTATGAAGCAATCAAGGAATCCGGCCTGCCGATGGTGCTGTCCATGAGCCAGGATGCTTCTGTCTTCAACAAAGAAAATTTAGAACCAATTTTGAGGGATACCGCGATTCTATTCGCAAATGAATCAGAAGTAGAATGGATCAATGAGATGTATGGATATACAGATATTACAGATTTATTTAAGTTCGGTAAAGCAGAGATTATTGTGAAAACATTGGGTATCAGAGGCTGCATTGTATACGAGAAAAAGTGCGGCGAGGCCGTAGAGACAACGGTTCCGATCACGGATAACGCTGCCGGCAATGTAAACGCCATCGGTGCAGGCGATGCCTTTGTCGCAGGATTTCTATATGGGTTGAGTAAAGGCAAAGATCCTGTGACGGCTGCACAGTATGGAAGCACGGAAGCCTCTTTTATTATTGAAGACTATGGCTCTGTGACACGTGCCCCATCAGAAGAAGAGTTACTGGAACGAAACAGACAGCGTCCGGATGCAAAATAGAAATGAAGGGAAAGTGATACCGTATGAAATTTATGAATATGCTTGAGAAAAACAGTGCTTTAATCGGTATGGTGCATTGTCTTCCTTTGCCGGGGACTATGAATTATGCAGGCAGTATGGACGCAATCATTGAAAAAGCGGTTTCAGATGCAAAGACTTTGGAAAGAGCGGGATTTGATGCAATACTGACAGAGCCTACGTTAGATCTTCCCTCGGGAATGGCGCGGGGGCAGCTGCAATTGGCGGCAATGAGTATTATCTGCAAAGCAGTAAGCCAGGCAGTAAGCCTTCCTACGGGAGTATCTTATTTAACGCCGGACTGTATGGATATGTTTTCGGTTGCGAAGGCATCCGGAGCCGGTTTTGTCAGGCTGACAACATTTGTAGACACGATGATTTTTCCACCGGGAGTTTCTTATCCAAGCGCCAATCGGGTCTGGGAGGTGCGCAGACAGGAAGGAATGCGGGATATTGCAGTCTTGGCTGATATACAGGTAAAACACGGAACAATGATGTATCCGGAGACGCGGCTTGAGGAGTCGGCATATTTTGCAGAAAAGCAGGGCGCGGACGCCATTATTGTTACGGGAAGGGCAACCGGCGAGGAAACACCCATCGAAACCATACAGCGTGTGAAACGGACCGTAAAAATCCCGGTTATCGTTGGAAGCGGAGTATCCGTGGATAATATTCAGGAACAGATGCCGTATGCAGACGGATTTATTATCGGTTCCTCCATTAAGGCCAATGGGAAATTAGAAGCCTGTGTAGACGAGAAGCTGGCAGCTGCTCTGGTATCTGCAAAAAATAAATAAAAAGGAGGTGCAGGGAATGAAGATGGTGGGTTATCTTTCGCTTGGCTATCCGACACTGGAAAGAAGCCTGGAAATGGCGGATGTCTATATAGAAGGCGGGTGCAACGCGGTGGAAATCAGCATTCCAAGCCCCAACCCATGTTACGAAAAAGAGACAATTAAAACGTGGATGCAGGAGGCGTACGCTGCGGAAGCTGATTATGAAGTATATTTTAATGCGATAGAAGGAATCAAGAAGAGACATCCGGATCGGGAAGTATATACCATGGTATATCAGGAAGTTTTTGATATGGTAACCCCGCAACGCTACGCGGATTTTTGTGTGCAGGCGGGCGTGGACTGCGTGATTTCAGCAAATCTGACGAAGGAGTCCATAGATGCGTTAGATGAAAAGGCTGTTTCCAGATGTTCATTTGGCAGCTTTATACTGGATCCTAAACGGCTGAACAATTGTCTGAAGCCGGGGGGACTCATCTATATGCAGACAAAGCCGTTCCCCGGGCAGACGGCCCTGCCCGGATATGAGACATTAGGGGATGTGATCCAATATATGCGTGACCTTGGAATTACACGCCCAATCTACTGTGGAGGGGGAATCCAAAGCCCTGCAGATGTGAAGGGTGTAAAGGAAGCCGGGGCGGACGGGTTCTTTGTAGGAACCGCAATGATCAGCCTGGCCAAAGACCTGGATAAACTCCGCAGGGAAATCTATGAATATAAAGCAGCAGCTGCAGACTGATAACATCTCACATAAGAAAAAAGCGATAACAATGAAGCTTTTAAATGTTTGGCAATTTTTTCTGGATATGGTATAATAACAGCAAAATGTAAAGGATTGAAGATGAATGGAGCAAGAAAATTATAAAAATGTCATGGATAACACATCTGAAATTCCTGTGCCAAAATATTATCGTCTCAAGATGGATATTATTACGAAAATTAATTCAGGACTTTGGGCTGAGCATGAGAAGCTTCCATCTGAAAATATATTGTGTGAACAATATGGAATCAGCCGGACTACTGTTAGGAAAACATTTGATGCACTTGCAGCCAGCAAGTATATCTACAAAATTCAGGGGAAAGGCACTTATGTCGAAGAGGCATCAAAACGCCAAAATGAGATACGCAAGGATGATTACGGATGCAGCGAGATGATCCGGCGGCAGGGTATGGAGCCATCCCACAAAGTACTCAGGCAGGAGCTGCTTCCAAGCGACGCCGTTTCGGCGGAATGCCTGCATCTTGATTCAGGAGATGAGGTTCTGAATTATGAACGGATATATTATGGCGACGGGATTCCGGTAATTTATGCTAAGACAGCCATTAATATAAAGTATCTCCGGGGACTTTCAGAAATCGACTTAAGCAAAACCACTTTGTCGGAAGTGCTAAAGAATAATTTTGGGCTTTCGATAACACCCGAAAGGTGCGTACTGCGTGCAATCTCTGCGGATGAGGAGATGAGTTCTGCCCTGGAAGTTCCAAAGGACTTTCCATTGCTATACCGTGCAATCGTATGTACTGCGACAAATGGTGTGGTGACATTTCCGGTAGAAGCGAGCCAGCTCTATTTCAGGACTGACTGCATGCCAATACAAATCCAATAAAAAGGAGATGATATTTAAATAATGCACATAAGTGCGTTATACAATTACTTGTAGTATCAACATAACAACGGGAGGTGATTACTATGGAAACAAAAACGGCATTGCTGGTAGTTGATATGCAGAACGATTTTACGAAGCCAGGGGCAAAAGCGTATTATCATACCACAGAGATTATGCTGAAAGATTTTGCTGAGAAAATAAACCGCATGAGAGACGAGGGAGTCCTCATAGTCATTATCTATTCTCTTGTACCGGATAAACATAAACCCAATCCGGAGCTTACACGGATTACACACGATACGAGAACGCTGGTAGAAGGGACTTATGGAGCTGAAATTGATGAGAGGATTCCTTATGACCCGGAAAGAGACTGGAAGATGCAGAAATTTGCAGCCAGTTCATTTCTGCATACCGACCTGGCGGAACGACTAAAGAAAAAAGGCGTTGAAAATGTATTGGTCAGCGGAGTAAAGACAAATGTGTGCTGCCGTGCAACGACCATTGATTCGGCCAGTTACGGTTTCCGCACTTTTATGGTCAGCGATATGCTGGGAACAAATAGCGAGGAACTGAATCAGTTTCATCTAAACGAAATGGGCCATCAGTACTGCAGCGTTGTAAATTCTGAAGAGGTTATGGAGCTGCTGAAGGCAGGAAAACTGTAAGGGAGGGAGATAACATGCAGAGAACGAACCGGACCGCAATGGTAGTGCTGGATATGCAGAATCAGTTTACGAATAAAAAAGGCTGCTTGTTTTATGAAACAACAGAAAAGGTAATTCCTGCTATATTGGATGGTATTCAGAAACTGAGAGAACGCGGTGTCCTTATCGTATATGCAAATTCAGAGTCTGAGGGAGAAGAGTGCTCCCTGGATACGGAAGTTCTGAAAAGAAGGGATCCTGTCCCGCCTAAGGGAAGCTGGGATGCCGAAATGGATGAGCGGCTGGAGGTCCTTCCGGAGGATCTGGTCATATCACATTTTGCGTCCTCCGCATTCTTTGGCACGGAGCTCGAAAAGAAGCTGAAGGAGAAAGAGATCCGTAATGTAATTGTGTGCGGTGTAAAGACGAATTATGATGTGCGCGCAACAGCCACGGATGCAATGTGGCGGCAGTTCCAGGCCTATGCGGCCTCGGACATGGTGGCATCTGATACGGAAGAACGGTCGAAGATTCATTTGGAAGAATTGACAAAATATACGGCAAAGGCAATCCCTCTGGAAGAGATTATCAGGCGTATCGAAGAAGGCAGATTGTAAAGGAGGTAGAAGGGTGAAATTTAGTCCGGCTTTTTATATTATTAACGGGTGGCCATCCGTAGAAAAAACGATTGAAATGGTCGATAAATATGTCGATCATGGTGTAAATGCAATTCAGATATGCATGCCGTCCTCTAATCCATACGGGGAATCCAAATTTATTCAGGAACGCATGAAGCATGCAATTGATCAATATGGATTGAATTATGACATATTCATGGATTGTATCAGGGAGATCCGAAAGAGGCATCCCAAAATAGAATTCCATCAGGTACTGTACAATGATGTGGCGGACCGCATCGGACTGGAAAAGTTCGCGGATTACTGTCTGGAAGTCCAGACATATACGGTTATGGTTGACAATAATGAAACCGCAGATTATCTGAACAGCCGGGGCGTGCGCACCACAGATTTTCTGCACTATGATATGCCGGAGTTCATGGTCGAACGTGCGGTTCGCACGAAGAATCTTGTGATGCTGCGCAGCAATAGCAGATATGAAGACATGGAACCAAGAGAGGGCCTGGCTACATGGAAGCAGCGGATTGAGTGGCTCCGGAAACGCGGGGTAGAAGGTCCGATTTATCCGGTATCTGGAATTTCAACGAAGGAACAGCTTCAGGAAGTAAAAGATGCAGGCGCCGATGGAGCCTATATCGGTACGGCATTGATGGAACTATGGGAAGATGAAGATAAACTATGGGAGAAACTGGATTCTTTCCGATATTTAACCGAGGCTGAATGACGGGCGGTAAAAAAGCCTGTTGATCAGTGATTCATAATCGTAGGTGAAAGGAGTGGTGAATATGAGATTCAGGCCTGTATTTTATATTATAAACGGCTGGCCGACCATCGAAAAAACGAAAGAAATGGTAGACAATTATGTTGCGCATGGCGTCTGTGCCCTGCAATTTGATATGCCATCGGCTGACCCGTCCCGCGAGTCGGAGTTTATCCAGGAAAGGATGCGCTCTGCCAGAAATCTGTATGGCAGCGGATATGAAGTGTATATGGATGCGCTCCGCGAAATACGTAAAAAACATCCAAACCTGGAAATCCACCTGGTGCTCTATCCGGATGTGATAGAGACAATCGGTCTGGAGCGGTTTGGTGATTTTTGCAAGGAAATTGAGGTATATTCTGTTCTTGCCATGGATCCGGAGATCATGCGTTATCTGAATGGACGCGGTATCGCTACGGCAACTTTTATTGGCTATGATACCAGTGAAAAAGCAATCGAGCTTGCAAAAGCGAATGATAACCAGATTGTGTTCCTGAGCAATAAAAATGGCAGAACAGAACCAAGGCCGGGGCTTACCACGTGGAAAGAACGCGTGGCCTATATTAGAAAGGCAGGGGTAAAAGCACCTGTTTTCGGGGTAACAGGAATATCAACGGCAGAAGAATTAAACGAAGTAAAACAAGCGGGGGCAGACGGAGCTTACATAGGCACGATCATGATGAAGCTCTGGGATCGGGAGCCTGAACTCTGGAAGACATTGGATGCCTTCCAGCAAATAGCAGAATAAATAAAGTCAAACAGGAGGAAATAGTAATGGAAATTAGAAGAGAAATGGAAGATTTTATGTTTTGTGCACCAACGCAGCTGTTTTTTGGCAGAACAGCGCTCGATAACCTGGCGGAAAGTATTAACATCTGGAGCCCAAACAAACGGGTACTGGTTGTATACGGCGGCGGAAGTATTAAGAAAATGGGGCTGTATGATAAGGTAATGGACATTCTGAATGAGGATGGCGCGTATATTAAGGAGCTCCCGGGAGTCGAACCGAATCCAAAGATGGGCCTGGTGCGCGAGGGCGTCCATATTTGCCGTGAGAACAGGATTGAAGCCGTCCTGGCAGTCGGAGGCGGAAGCTGTGTTGATACAGCGAAGGCAATTGCAACTGCTTTCTATTATGACGGCGATGTGTCCGAACTGGTTGGGCAGTGGTGGAAGAAGGAAGTACTTCCGGTGCTTGTTATTTCCACAGCTTCCGGTGCAGGAACCGAGATGACAACAAGTACGGTGTTGAACAATGAAGATACAAAGGTCAAGAAGGGCTTCCATGGCCCGGATCTTCGGCCCAAGGTAACATTTTTGGATCCGGAATATACATTTACCGTAGGAAAATGGCAGACAGCTGCCGGAATTGTGGACGGGATCAGCCATACGCTGGAGTCATACTTTACCCAGGTGGACGGCGCTTATTTCCATGCACGAGTAGGGGAGGCGCTTTTGAAGACTTTCTTTGAATACGGCCCAATAGCCTACAATGAGCCTGAGAACTATAATGCCCGTGCCAATGTTATGCTGGGCTGTACATGGGCGTGCAACGGCATTACCACAAAAGGGAATTATGCGGCATGGATCTGCCATGGACTGGAACACGAAGTCAGTGCCTATAACGATAAGATTACGCATGGCGCAGGCCTGGCAGTTATCACACCCCGCTGGATGCGCTGGGCTCTGGATGAGAATACCGCATTCCGTTTTGTTGACATTGGCGTAAACGTATTTGGGATGGACAAAAACATTCCGCCGTTGGAAATGGGTGAAATGGTCATCCGGAAGTTTGAAGAATTATTCTTTGACGTACTCCAAATGCCAAGAAACTTCAAGGAACTGGGATTGGCGGACGAAGCACTGGAGGTTATGGTAAAGGATATGCAGGGAGTTGTCACACCAAATATTCAGAAATTACTCTTCAAACCGATGACGCTGGAGGACATCAGAGAAGTTCTGGAAGAATGTTATAAATAGGCCTCCCTGGTGAGCGAGTCTTACCTGCCGATCAGATGAACCAGCCTGTGGGAAGGAGGGGACGTGGCACGGCGCAGGAGGCATATGTGGGTTTACAGGGCATAGAATGCGTGTTACTGCCACTTAAGGGGAAACAACCGGATTTTATGGATGAAATTTGTTTTACCAAACAAATTTCAAGAAGGGCTGAGCCGCGTTTTCATCAGAAAACGGGGTGAATCCCTTCGGATCCATAAAATCCGGCTGTTTCCTCTTTAGTGGCAGTTAACAAATGGAAAGCCTTGTAAACCCACATATGCCTCCTGCGCCGTGCCACGTCCCCTCCTTCCCACAGGCGTCCGATTCGATAACAAGACAAAAGCCCGCAATCGAACTTTCAGTTTACAGTATTTTGGCCGTATGATAAAATGTAATAAGGGTGTGGTGCGGGCTGTCCTGCACCATATGAGTTTGTACGATTGATGCTGTATTTGGAAACCAACAATACCTTACTGAACCAAAGGGGAACAATTACATTATGCAGATGCGTTTTGAAGTCCCGGACACCTTTTGGAGTTTATTCCGCTCGGTGAACCGGGATGCTTATATTGAGGCGTTATTATATATTAATGAAGAATACCAGTACAATAATTACTTTTTGACGCGGGAAGCCTGCATCCAGGTTCTGGGTGATATGAACGCGAGGAAGCGGTTTGAGCTGCAGCGCGAGGAGGATGAGACGGAGTTTGATATGTTGGAGACGCCTTCTTCCCGTATCTTGAACTGGCTGCTTAGGACCGGCTGGCTGAAGAAGATTGAGGATTATAATACGCTGGCTGTGAATATTGTGATACCGGATTATTCCGCTGTTTTTATCGATGCTTTTGAGCGGCTGACATCGGAAGACATGGAGGAGACGGAAGTTTATATCCAGAATGTGTATGCCACGCTGTTTTCATTTCAACATGATCCGCGCGTGAATCTGAATATGCTCCGGACGGCGCTGATCAATACGAGAAAGCTCAATAAGGCGCTGCAGGACATGCTTCATAATATGGACCGTTTTTTTGCGAGGCTTTTGGACCAGAAGACTTACGGGGAACTGTTGAAGGAGCATCTGGAGGGGTATGTCGAAGAGATTGTGCAGAAGAAGTACCATATTCTAAAGACTTCGGACAACTTCTACATTTATAAGATGGATATTAAAAAGGTTCTGCGGGATATGCGGGAGGACGAGGAGTGGATTGAGAAGATCCGGGAGCGTTCCAGGGCGCAGGGAGATACGAAGGAAGATGTGTTGGACCTGCTTGATATGATTGAGCGGGGATTCGATGATATTGAGCACAGGATTGCCAATATGGATAAGGAGCACACGAAGTATGTACGGGCCACGGTGACGAGGCTGAATTATCTGCTCAGTGGGGAGACGGACACGAAGGGACTGGTGATCCGGCTGCTGAACCGCATGGCGCAGGGAGACGATTATGAGGAGGTTCTGCGGAGTACGGGAAGCCGGATGAACCTGTCCCTGCTGGAAATGATTTCCGAAAAGTCGCTGTACAAGCGCCGGAAGGGGCGGCAGGACTTTATCAGCCAGATGGCGCCGGAGGAGGCTGCCGAGGATCTGGAGAGAAGTGATGTGCTGAGGCTTAACCGGATACAGGCCAGATACAATCGAAGGCAGATTGAGGAGTTTATCGAGGCGCATATGAAGGACGAGGTGCTGGATGTGTCAAAGCTGGAGATTACGGAGGAAGGGGATTTTGAAAAGCTGATACTGGCTTATGATATGAGTACCAGGAAGAACAGCCGGTATATGGTGCTGGAGGAAGATGCAGCGATGGTGGAGAATCATGGGTACCGCTATCCGGGGCTGAGGTTTGTACGACGGCGGTGAGACGGGCAGCTTAACAGAATCTCAAAGGAGCCTCAAAGGGGTCAGACCCCTTTGCAGGATGAATGGCATCAAAAAAGTGAGGAGCAGTGTTTCTATGATAGAGTATTATGAACAGCTGATGCAGGAGGAGCAGGAGGCGCTGACGGATGTGATTCAGCTTCTGTACAGGCAGACGTTTCTTCTGGAGCGGAAGTATGACAGGCGGGCGGGAAGGCTGGCCTATGTGAAGGAGTACCGGACATGCAGTAAGCATTTGGAATTTTTGAGAGCGTATTTTCAGGTGGCGGGGATTACGCTTCAGGAGAATGCCCATATGGGGCTGATCTATATCCAGGGGGAGGCGCTCTGGGGTGAGAAGATGCCCAGGCTTGCCACGATATATCTGCTGGTGCTGAAGCTTCTTTATGATGAACAGATGGCGGAGGTTTCTTCCAGCAGCCATATCGTGACGACTATGGGGGCGCTCAACGGAAAGGCCGGGGACTTCCGTGTTCTTAAGGGGATTCCGTCGCCTACGGAGATGCGAAGGACGATCTCCCTTCTGAAGAAATATCAGATCATTGAGCCGCTGGATATGCTGGAGGAACTGAACGAACACACCAGGCTGATCATCTATCCGTGTATTAATGCGGTGCTGATGGGAGAGGATATCCGGGAACTGCTGAAAACATTTCACGAGGAGGACAACATTGGAGACGAAACAGCCATTCAAGGCACTATCAAAGATCTGCCTGAATAACTGGCATTATATAGACAGGAAGATATTGACGCTGAATGAGGGGATTAATTTTTTCACCGGCCATTCCGGCAGCGGGAAGTCTACGGTGATCGACGCCCTGCAGATTGTGCTGTATGCCAATACGGACGGGCGGGGATTTTTTAATAAGGCTGCAGCGGATGATTCGGACCGGACGTTGATCGAGTACCTCCGTGGTATGGTGAATATCAGTGAAAATAATGAATCTCAGTATCTGAGGAACCATAATTTTTCCAGTACCATTGTGTTAGAATTGGAGCAGACCAATACCCATGAAAAGCAATGTGTGGGTGTTGTTTTTGATGTGGAGACTGCGACCAATGAGATCGGCAGGCTGTTTTTCTGGCACACGGGCGGACTTCTGGAGAATGGTTACCGGGCGGATAAGCGCTGCCTGACAACAGGGGAAATACGGGAGTATCTGCAGCGGGTATTTCCGCCGGAGCAGCATTACTGCGGCCCCAGCAACGAGCGTTTCCGCAGACAGCTCTATGATATCTACTTAGGCGGGCTGGATATGGAGAAGTTCCCCAGGCTTTTTAAACGGGCGATACCGTTTCGCATGAACATTAAGCTGGAAGATTTTGTGAAGGAATATATCTGCATGGAGCAGGATATCCACATCGAGGATCTGCAGGAGAGTGTTATGCAGTACGGGCGGATGCGCAATAAGATTGAAGAGACGCTGGAGGAGATCCGGCGGCTGAAGGAGATCCGGGAAAGTTATGGACAGTACAGGGAGCGCCGCAGGGAAGCCGAGTCCTGTACGTATCAGATCGATAAGCTGGAGATGCTTTTACTGCGGGCGAAGATTCAGGAGTTGTCGGACAAAATCGGGGGCCGCGAGGAGGAGATCAGCCGGCAGGAGACGATGCAGCGGCGGCGGGAGGAAGATGCTGCCCGGATTCAGAAGGAATATGAGGACGTGCTGCTACGGATCAGCAACAGCGGCTATTCCGGGCTGGAAACGGAGCTGCTGAGCGTGAATGAGGCGCTGGAGCGCCTGAGCAGCAGTAAGGTAAAGTGGGAGCAGACCGCGGGGCGGCTGAAGGACTGGACCGGCTGTGACGCGGCGCCCAACCAGGTTTTATGGGATATCGAGAAATTTGGAAAGGGGAGTATTACCGAAGGGGAGCTGGAACGGCTGAAGGAGAGCCTGGCCGCGCTTCGGGAGGAGCTGGAGGAGGAGCGGCGTGAGACCGATTCCCGGCTTAGGAAGATTAAAAAGGAAGAGCATGAGGCCCGGGAGGAACTAAAAGAACTCAGGCAGGGGCGCAAGGCATACCCGAAGGAGCTTGAGGAGGCCAGATATGAGCTGCGCAACCGGCTGCACGAGCGCTGCGGGAAGTTTGTGAATGTACAGATTCTGGCGGATCTGCTGGATATCCGGGATGAGCGGTGGCACAATGCCGTGGAAGGATATCTGGGGAATAATAAGCTGCTTCTGGTGGTGGAGCCGCAGTATGCAAAGGCTGCCATGGACATTTACCAGGAGATGGATAAGAAAAAGTTCTTCCGCGCCGCGGTGCTGGATACGGAGAAGGTTCTGGAGGAGGAACATTCGGTACGGCCCGGAGCGCTGGCAGGGGAAGTGACTGCGCGGGAGGCGCATGTGAAGGCATATATTGATTTTTTCCTCGGGAATGTGATGAAATGTGAGAGTGTGGAGGAGCTGCGCAGGTGCCGCGTGGGCGTGACGCCGGACTGTGTCTTGTACCACAGCTACCGTCTGCAGCACATGAATCCGGAGAACTACACCAGAAGGGCTTACATTGGTGAAACGAGTATGCGGCAGCGCATCCGCCAGCTGGAAGAGAAGTGCCGGACGCTGCAGGAGGAGCGGATGCCCCTGCAGGAGATGCTGGAGCAATTCCGTAAGATTGGGCAGTTCGAGGGCCTGCTGCAGCCGGTTTCCGAATACATGGAATGGCTGGACGATGTGGGGAAGATTCCGGGGAAGGAGCGGCAAAAGAAGCAGCTGACGGAGAAGATGCGTACGCTCCGGGAAGAATCTGTGTCTGCGTGGGAGGCCGAGAAGCTTGAGCTGATGCGGCGGCAGGAAGAAAAGAAGATGCAGATCCGGACGGCCCAGGAGGAGATCTGGAAGAATAAGGAGTTTATCAGTAAATGTAAGTCCGACAGCATGGAGATGCATGCCCAGCTTGCGGATCGGGAGCGGTACTTCAAAGAGGATGCGGAGTTAGAGGCGCTGTTTGCTCAGTTTATGGAGGGCAGGCGTTCCGTGAACTACGACTATCTCAGAAGGCAGCGGCTGGGGGACCGGACGCCGCTGGAGGAGAAGAAGGAACGGGCTTACCAGGAGCTGGTGGATATCCGGAGCAGCTACACGCAGAGATACCCGAACCGGACATTCTCAGCCAGTATTAAGGACAACGGCCCTTATGACAGGCTGCTGGAGAGCCTGGAATGCGACGATCTGGAAGGCTACAAAGAAGCGGCCAGGGAGCAGGCGCGGTCGGCGGTAGAACATTTCAAGGACGACTTCATTTTCAAGATCCGCAGTGCAATCCGGGAAGCCTACCAGCGCAAGGATGAGCTGAACCGCATAATCAGCAGGCTGGATTTCGGAAAGGATAAATACCAGTTTGTGATTACAAAGAACAAGGGACCGGACGGAAAATACTACAGGATGTTCATGGATGATTCACTGAAGATCAATCCGTCCCAGCTTACCCATGCCATGGAGAACCAGCTGAATATGTTCACCATGGAGCACGAGGATCAGTACGGGGATATGATGAACGAGCTGATCAACATCTTCATTCCGCCCGAGAATGCCACAAGGGAGGAACTGGAAGAGGCCAAGAAGAACATGGACAAGTATGCCGATTACCGTACCTATCTGTCCTTTGACATGCAGCAGATCGTGCAGGGCGAAAAAGACATGACCATCGGCCTCAGTAAGATGATCAAGAAAAACTCAGGAGGCGAGGGGCAGAATCCTTTGTATGTGGCACTGCTCGCCAGTTTCGCCCAGGTATACCGGATTAACCTGTCGCCCAAGATACATCGGAATCCTACGATTCGGCTGGTGGTGCTGGATGAGGCATTTTCAAAGATGGATGCGGAGAAAGTGGCAAGCTGCATTTCGCTTATTCGTGGATTAGGCTTCCAGGCTATCATCAGTGCTACGAATGATAAGATACAGAACTACCTGGAGAATGTGGATAAGACATTTGTATATGCGAATCCGAATAAAAAGCATATATCTATACAGGAATTCGAGCGGACAGAATTTGGGGAACTGGTGGAGGAAGAATAGGGGTCAGACCCCTTTGCGGACCGTTTTCAGAATGTTCAGCCAATAGGATAACGAAGATGTGTTTTTCCCTTAGGGAGGCGTGATATTGTGTATCTTGTAGAAAGAATTATTGAGAAATGTGAGAACAGTCGTAATGACTGGCGGCTGGGGGCCACGGGCGGGAAGTCTTTGCGGATTGACCAGCAGGAGTATGATGCATGCGGGAAGACGGCTCTGGTGTCGGAGGCGGAGGAGCTGGAGCGGGCGGGGATGGTCCGGATCAAGTGGCTGACCCGGGGGAGTGATATCGAGCGGATTCACTACCGGCTGGAGGATCTGGACAGGTTTTATGCGGTTCTGATGGAAGCACAGCCCGGGCGGCAGCCGAAATGGAAGCAGATCCGGACGTACTGCGAACTGTTAGAGCGGGAACTGGAAGGGCTTAATACGGAGTGGATCTGCCGGTACTACCGGGATCTTCTGGAGCAGCTGGGGCGGGGAAATATTCCGAAGATGCTGGACAAACGGGAAGTATACCTGCCCTGTTTCCGGGGAATCGATGAACTGAAGGAGCCTGTGTTCAAACGGATTTTCAGCAGTAAATATCTTATGAATTCGAAGACTTTTGAAAATAATGCGGAACCCCATATCATAGCAAAGGCCCGGGAGTATTGCGGGGATGTGGTGGAAGAGATGGACGATAAGGAAGTACTCTCCCAGCTCTATATAGAGGAGTATTCCCAGGAAATGTCTCTAAAGGGGGCTCTGTGTATTGGGATCGTGCAGGGCTCAAAATGTTCTGATATTAACCTGGGAGATTATATCTATGGGACGGTTTTGAACAGCGAGACATTGAAAAATGCCGTGATCCTGAGTGAGCAGCCGGAGATAAAACGCGTAGTGACCATTGAAAACAAGGCGAATTTCGTATCGGCTCCATATCAGGAAGGAACCTTATACATCTTCAGCCACGGTTATTTTTCGCCGCGGGAAAAAAGATTTTTGCAGCGGCTTTGGGCCGTGCTGGAGGGAAAAGGCGTACAGTTTTATCACAGCGGGGATTTGGATTACGGCGGAGTTAAGATTTTTGAATATATTAAGAAAAATATTTTCCCGGATGTGCGGCCGCTTATGATGGACGTGGAGACATATGAACGTTATCTGGCATGGGGAGAACCGATTGCCGCAAAGACGCTGCAGAAGCTGAAAAACACTAAAATACCGGAACTGCAGGACCTGATAGATGCTATCATGGAGAAGAGGGTGGCTGTCGAGCAGGAATGCTTTCTGATGTGAGGCCTGCGCGGAAAAACGCAGGCGAAAATGAGGAATGCTCAGACCGTGCGCTGTGCACAAGAGCTTCCGAGAGTACTCAAAATAAAAAGGAGGTAAGTATGAAATATGAAATAAAAGGCGGGGCATTTCCCGTGGTTGTATGTGAACTTGAAAATGGGGAGCAGATGATTACTGAAAAAGGCTCCATGGTATGGATGAGTCCAAATATGCAAATGGATACTGCAGGCGGAGGCCTGGGGAAAATGTTCTCAAAAGCATTTTCCGGCGAAAGTATGTTCCAAAATATATATACTGCACAGGGAGCAGGAATGATCGCGTTTGGTTCCAGTTTTCCGGGGCGGATACTTCCGCTTGAGATCAGGCCGGGCAGAGAGATGATTGTACAGAAAAGTGCATTTCTTGCGTCGGAGGCAGGAATTCAGCTGTCCATACATTTTAACAAAAAAATGGGGGCAGGATTTTTCGGCGGGGAAGGTTTTATCATGCAGCGGCTTTCAGGTTCAGGCATGGCGTTTGTAGAGATTGACGGGGAACTGGTCGAATATCAGCTGGGGCCCGGACAGCAGATCGTTGTGGATACCGGTAATGTAGCCGGATTTGAAGTCGGCGTGCAGATTGATATACAGCAGGTTCCGGGGATCAAGAATAAGCTGCTGGGCGGTGAAGGGCTGTTTAACACCGTACTGACCGGCCCGGGCAAGATCTGGCTGCAGACGATGCCGATATCCAGCGTGGCGGCATCCATCCGGCCTTTCATATCAAGCGGGAATGCATAAAGGGCGCAAAGGGGTCAGACCCCTTTGCAAGGAAAGGAGCTGCAGAGATGAGATTGATGATTGCATCGGATATTCACGGATCTGCCTTTTACTGCAGGCAGATGCTGGAGGCTTACGAAAGAGAAAGGGCGGACAGGCTGCTTCTTTTGGGAGACATCCTGTATCACGGGCCGCGCAATGACCTGCCGAAGGAGTACGCTCCCAAGCAGGTGATTGCATTGCTGAACCCTATGAAGGAACACCTGCTCTGTGTCAGGGGGAACTGTGATACAGAGGTAGACCAGATGGTGCTGGAGTTTCCGGTTATGGCGGAATACTGCCTGCTGGAACTGGATGGCCAGTCCATTCTCGCCACGCATGGGCACAACTTCAATCCAGAACATCTGCCGGCGCTTAAAGCAGGCGATATTCTGCTGAATGGACATACCCACGTTCCGGCCTGTGAGGAACATGAAACATATATTTATATGAATCCGGGCTCTGTTTCTATTCCAAAGAAGGATTCAGTGCATAGTTATATGATATATGAAAATAAATTATTTCAATGGAAAGATATGAATGGAGAGGTATACCGGATATGGAAGACAAATATGCATTGCTGATTGACGCGGATAATGTTTCCGCAAAATATATAAAGCCGATACTGGATGAATTGTCCAAGTATGGAAACGTAACTTATAAAAGAATCTACGGAGACTGGACCAGCACGTATAATTCAAGCTGGAAAGAGGAACTGCTGCAGAATTCCATTACTCCGATCCAGCAGTTCAGTTATACGCACGGGAAAAATGCAACCGATTCCGCGATGATTATAGATGCGATGGATATGCTGTATACAAGCGAGCTGGAAGGGTTCTGCCTGGTATCCAGTGACAGTGACTTTACAAAACTGGCCAGCCGCCTCAGAGAAAGCGGCAAGACTGTCATAGGAATGGGAGAAGATAAAACGCCGGCGCCTTTTAGAAAAGCCTGTGATATCTTTACCGTGTTGGAATTGCTGCTGGAAGATAACACCATAGAAAAGGAAGAGAAGAATACAGTACATGCCACCGGGAAAGACTGCAAGAAGAGCAGCACGGATGTGGTATCCAAGAATCAGATAGAAGAGGCGGTCGTCAAGATCATAACTGAAAATCAGAACAATGATAAGGAGACCGGCCTTGGTGAGGTTGGCAGCCGTCTGGTCAAACTGTATCCTGATTTTGACGTCCGGCGCTACGGGTACAGCCTGCTGTCAAAGTTTCTGGAGACATTTCCAAAACTAAAGCTGAAACAGGATGGCACCCAGGTTACCGTCACGCTATATGAAGATAAAAGCAGGCAGGAGATGCTGCAAGAGTATATCATCATGCTTGTTCAAAACGCCGGGGCCCAGGGCGTATCCTTAGGCACGCTGGGGAACAGAATCAGAAACCGGTTCGGCGATTTCAAAGTCAGAGATTATGGATATTCTCAGTTTAAACAGTATATTCAGAGCTTCCCCAGTATACAGATTCGGGATGATGGGGAGCAGAACTGGGCAGTACATGTTGATAACAGGTAAATAAGTGCAAAGGGGTCAGACCCTTCTGCAGAGGGGGCTGCTCCCTTTGCAGAAGGGTCTGATCCCTTTTATCATATCTCTTTCGAAAATTATCTTTCTAAAATGTTCGTTTCCGAATAAATTCCCCCAAAAACCCCTCCGCGCCCAATTGATTTGCGTACCCTCTATGCTAAGATAATCTTGTAAAGGCAGCAACTTATTTCATAATCCATAACAGAAAGGAGCAAAGTTATGAGCATAAATAAGAAACTTCTCCCTTCAGGCCTCACCAGGGAAAACAGAACAGAGAAACTAAATCAAGCCATGAGAAATGTAAAACCGGAGATCTGTATCGAGCGGGCCCGCCTTATTACGCAGAGCTACCGCAGTACAGAAGGAATGCCTTACATTATCCGCAGGGCTATAGGCCTGAAAGACCTTCTTGAGAATATGACAATCTTTATAGAGGACGAAGAGCTGATCGTAGGAAATCATGGTTCCAAACCCCGTTGTGCCCCTCTCTTTCCGGAATTCGGAGGATTCAGCAAGGAGGAACTGGACAGGATGCCCACCAGAAAGGTAGACACACTGCAGATTACGGAGGCGGATAAGGCGGCTCTTTTGACGGAAATATACCCGTACTGGGAGAATAAGTCCATAGGAGACCTATCCAGGCACTACATCGACGAGCGGATCATGAAGGTGCTCGACTCCCCCTACCGTGTATTCAATCCACTGAGCCGCGCGCGCAGCGGATATGGTCATTACCTGCCGGATATTCAGAAAATCATCAGCCATGGGTTCCGAAAAGTAGAGGAAGAAGCAAAAGATTACTTGGAAAGTCTGGACATTCTGGATCCTGAGTTTACAGATAAGACTCATTTCTATAAAGCAGTCCTGATTGTATGCGAAGGGATAAGAATCTTTCAGAACCGTTATGCGGACCTGGCAGAACAGATGGCAGCAGAGGAAGGTAATAAGCGCAGAAAACAGGAGCTGCTTCTCATCGCCTCCAATTGCAGGCATGTTCCTTATGAGCCGGCGCGGACATATTATGAGGCGCTCCAGTCATATTGGTTTACGCTTCTGATTGATTACTGCGGCCAGAATGGATCCGCTATATCAGGAGGCCGGGTGGATCAGATGTTCTACCCTTACTATAAAAATGACCTGGAAAATGGCATCATGGTCAAAGAAGAAGCGCGGGAGCTTCTGGAGGCATTGTGGGTAAAGAGCAGCGATGTCATTAAAGCGGGAACCTACATGAGTGCCAGAAATAACGGCGGATTCGCCACTACGATCAACGTGGTGCTGGGCGGTGTCGATAAGAATGGGGAAAATGCGGTCAACGATTTTACCTATGTCTGCCTGGATGCAGAACAGACGGTATTCAATTCGGAACCCAACACCAGCATCCGCATTTCACAGAAGAATCCGGATAAATTTTTAAACCGTGTACTGCAGATCTTAGTGGAAAATGAAGGCGGAAAGCTTCCATTTTTTAACGATGACTTAATCATAGACGGCCTGATGAAGGACGGCGTATCCCTGGAGGATGCCAGAAACTACGCAATCGTAGGGTGTGTGGAACCGACAGGACAGGGCAATACCATGGGCAGGACCAATGCATGTTACTTCAACCTTGCCAAATGTCTGGAGCTTGCGTTATTTAACGGGGTATGCCAGATGTCGGGAGAACAGATGGGGCCGGCAACCGGAAAATTTGAAGAGTTTGAGACTTTTGATGAGCTTAAGAAAGCATATGAGATACAAGTAAATTATTTTGTTGACATGATGATCAGCTCGCTTAACTCCATCGAACTGCTGCACGCACGGTACGGGCAGCATATATACTGCTCCATGCTGCTGGAAGGCTGCCTGGAAAAAGGCAGAGACTGTACGCAGGGCGGGGCAAAATACGACTATGCAGGCGTGCAGGGTGTCGGAATTGCGGATGTGGGAGATTCTCTCATGGCTATAAAAACGCTGATATTTGACAAAAAGGAAATGGCCCCGTCCCAGCTTCTTGATGCATTAAGGCATAATTTTGAGGGGCAGGAAATCCTGAAATACCGTCTCATCAACCAGATACCGAAATATGGAAACGACATCCCCGAAGCAGACGAGATGACAGCATATGTGGGAAAACAGTACTGCAAGAGCGTCAAAGGCCATCGGTCTCCCTACGGTGCGATCTACCGTCCCGGTCTGTTCTGCCTCTCCTCAAACACACCGTTGGGCCGCCAGGTCTGCGCACTTCCAAGCGGCAGAGAGGCGGGGACTCCGCTGGGGGACGGCGGCATTTCTCCGAAACACGGCATGGATATCTGCGGTCCGACCGCTGCGGTTAAGTCTGTAGCCAGAGTAGATCACGGGAGCGCGATCAACGGTGTGAACTTTAACATGAAATTCATGCCTACGATTCTCAGGACAAAAGAAGAAAGGCAAAAACTCATCGACCTGATCCGGACGTATTTCGCCATGGGAGGCATGCATATTCAGTTCAACATCCTGACCCCGGATAAGCTCAAAGATGCACAGCAGAATCCCGACCGCCACAGAAACCTCGTTGTACGCGTAGCAGGATACAGTGCATTTTTCGTGGAACTGGACAAAGACATACAGGATGAAATCATCAGCAGAACCATGCAATGTGTATAGAGGGAGGAAAAGAATGCAGGGAAATATATTTGATATTCAAAGATACAGTATCCACGATGGCCCGGGGATCCGCACAGTGGTCTTTTTAAAGGGCTGCCCGCTGCGCTGCAGGTGGTGCTCCAATCCGGAATCCTGGCAGGTGCATCCGCAGTTATTCTATGCATCCTCCAGATGTATTGGCTGCCTGAATTGCGTAAATCACTGTCCGGACGGGCAAATTACGGCGGAAAATGGTCTGCAGATTCATTGGGACAGGTGCGGAAACGAACATCTGGACTGGGTGGCAAAGTGCCCTACAAAGGCTCTTACCGTAAAGGGAAAATGGATGACGCCAAAAGAGGTGTTCGAAGAGGTCTTAAAAGACGAGTCATTTTATAAAAGAAGTAAGGGCGGGATCACCCTGTCAGGGGGTGAACCGCTGCTGCAGGCGGACTTTGCAGAATCCCTGTTAAAACTATGCCGCAGCCGCGGGATTCATACGGCCGTGGAGACGACCGGATGCGTGCCAAAAGAAAACCTGGAAAAAGTGCTGCCTTACACGGATTTATTTCTATACGACATTAAATCTGCAGACAGCCAGGTCCACAAAACCTGGACAGGTGCAGACAATCAACAAATTCTAAGGAATCTGGAGTGTCTTGCGGGACAAACAAAAGGCATTTTCATCAGGACTCCGATGATACCGGGAGTAAACGATCGGGAACAGGATATTTTGGACATCATCGAGATTATTCAGAAAAATGGAATCCGCCATTACGACATCCTTCCATTCCATCAGTATGGAAGCGGAAAATACATTTCCTGCGGGCTGGATTACTCCATGCAGGATGTAAAGCCCCATGAGGAAGACTATGTAGAAAAAATCAGGAATACCATACACAGCTTCGGCCTTTCCACCAATATGGAAGAAATGGCTGACCAATAAGAAAAAACATCCCCCCCTATATCTGAACTAATCCAGATATAGGGGGAATATGTATCATCCTGGCCGCTGCCGCAGAGCGGTATGTGTAACGGACAGAACGGTGCAGACGAAAAAATATTATGACAGCGTTACCTGTCGGCGGATGTCAATCGGGCTTTTGCTGGCGGATGTGTTGCGGTACAGTTCCAGTTGAAATACGCACTTATCGGCCCGGGTGATAGAAGTGGTGAACTCGAATACAAATCCTGAATCCAGATAAGAGATACGCTGAATCTTATAGCCGGGCACTTTTGCTGCACATTTCAGCAGATCAGCCTCATCCTTATTGATAATGATTGCTTCAATTGTCTCCGTTGCACGGTAGAGATTCAGTGCGTAGCGCTCACTCAGCACCTTGTACAGGGATACGGTTGAAAAATCAAAGAATTCAATCCGTTCGCAGAGATAATAGGGAATAAAAGCCTTCTCAAATAAGATTGGCTCATTGTTCGCACAGCGCAGCCGGTAAAGCTTAAATACCTTATTCTGTGTCGGCGGCAGTTTGAGCTGGTCGCGGATATACTGATCTGCCTCAACCACTTCGCTCTTGATGACAACAGAGGCGGGAACCGCTCCAAGTTCCCTCATATTCTCGGTAAAATTGTATAGATAGTTGATATTTCGTTTCATCTTGGGATCTGCAATAAAAGAGCCCCGTCCTCTGTAACGGACAAGGAGGCCCTCATCCACAAGCCTGTCCATGCACTGGCGGACCGTAGTCCGACTGATATTCAATATGTTGCAAAGGTTTGTCTCTGTGATCATCTGATCTCCGGGCTTCAGGACACCTGCCTGGATTTGTATCTTAATATAGGAGGCAAGCTGCTCATACAGAGGAGAATCGCTCTCAGGCGAAAACTGAAATGTTTCTTTAAAATAGTCAATGTCCAATTGTATAGTTCCTTTCTATAAAATATGAATTTCCGCCCGGATTAGATTGGGAAAATGCAGTAAATATAGCGGATTCAGCTGTTTTATTTTCTTCAATAGTATCATAAATATATACGATATTCAAACATATTTACCAGTTAATGGAATGGTAAAAACAACTGGATTATGTCTATCGGATGTGATACAATAATAATGTATCAAATGTATGATACATTTATATTATCATATTAAATTATAAAACGCAATATCCACGGAAAAAGAAATTGTTGTATGGGGGGCTGATAAGTATTGATGCATACACAGGATCGCAGAAAAGCAATTTTAAAAGAACTTGAGCAAAACGCTTATGTTCGTGTGGGTACACTGAGCAGCATGTTCGGCTGCACTGAGATGACGATCCGCAGAGACCTGAATGAGATGGCGGAGGAAGGCCTGCTGAAAAGAACCCACGGGGGCGCTGTAAAAATAGGAAAGAATTTTGTGACTGACAATGTAAAAGACTTGCTGTACAGCAATCTGCATAATAAGATATACATAGCCAGGCAGGCGTACAAAGTCATCAGGACGCGGGATACCATATTTTTAGATGATGCAACCACATGCCTGTATCTGGCTAAGGAAATTAAGAAAAATGAGAAAAAACAGGTGAATATCATAACAAACAGCGTACTTCTTGCATTGGAACTCATGCAGACGGAACATGTCTCCCTAAAGATTATCGGAGGAGATGCGGCCGGCAATCTTTCTGCGACTGTGGGGCAGGAGGCTGTCGAACAGATCGCACGGTGCAGGGCGGACAAGGCGTTTATTGGAGTCAATGGCATTGACTTCACGGAGGGGATTACAGGGATTGGATACCCCCAGATGGAGATTAAGCAGGCCATGTTAAAAAGTGCAAAAGAGACCTACGTGCTGGCGGACAGCAGCAAATTTGGGCATATCTATCTTTCCCATATCTGCAATATCGATCAGGTTACAGCCGTGCTTACAGATGGGAATCTGGGGGCGGCATTTCAGGAAGAAGCCAGGGCCCAGGGGGTTCCGGTTATCTGGCAGACGGAGGCAGAGAAAAATAAAGAATGAATACGGTTCGGACTGTTTGAACTATTACAAATGAAGGGAGCAAATATGGGCAAAACAAAGTTAAGCGAAAAGGAAAAGTGCCAGGCAGGGCTGCTCTACGATGCCAACTATAATCAGGGACTGGCGGAAGAAAGAAACAGGTGCAAGGATCAGTGCTGGCTGTTTAATTCCTGCCGGCCTTCGGAGCAGGAAAAAAGGATGGACATCATGAAGGGGATTCTAGGGAAGACAGGTAGCTCCTTCCTGATTGAACAGACCTTCTGGTGCGATTATGGATACAATATAGAAATTGGTGAAAATTTTTACGCAAATCACGGATGCGTCATCCTGGATGCGGCCAGGGTCACTTTTGGAGACAATGTCTTCATCGCGCCCAACTGCGGATTTTATACAGCCGGACACCCGTACAGCCCGGATCTGCGCAACCAGGGTCTGGAGTACGCAAAGCCGATAAGCATTGGTAATAATGTGTGGATTGGAGGAAATGTCACAGTGCTGCCGGGAGTGACCATAGGGGATAATACCATCATCGGGGCAGGCAGCGTGGTGACGAAAGACATTCCGGCAGGTGTGGCGGCCGTGGGCAATCCATGTAAGGTGTTAAGGGAAATAACTGAAGAGGAGATGGAAAGAGAAAGGAGGAGTGTACAATGAACTGGCTGGATTTACATATGCATTCCGTCATCAGCGATGATGGAGAATTTGAGCCGGAGAAACTGATGGACATGTGCCGGGAGGCAGGGCTGAAAACCGTGGCAGTTGCGGACCATAACAGTACTAAAGCTCTTGGGCGGGCTGCCGCCAGGGCAAAAGAAAACGCTCTTGAGTTGATCCCCGCAGTAGAGCTGGACTGCTGCATACGGGACAGGGAGCTGCATATTCTGGGATACGGCATTGATCCAGATTATCCGGAGTATGAAAAGGTGGAACAAAATCTGCTGGCCCAGGAACAGGAGAGCTCAAAAATACGGCTGCGGCTGGCGGAGGAAGCGGGATTAATCGTGGATCATGATTTGGTCTATGAGCTGGCACATCACGGTGTCGTGACAGGAGAAGTCATTGCAGAGGCTGCGCTGAAGAACGAGGAGAATCACGGATTGCTGCGGGATTACCTGCCGGGGGGAAAGCGGAGTGACAACCCCTATGTGAACTTTTACTGGGACTGGTGCTCACAGGGAAAATGCGCCTATGCCCCAGTAGAATTTATTTCCCTGGACAGAGCGGTAGAGATTATTACAGCATCGGGGGGAGTTCCCATTCTGGCGCATCCCGGCAATAATACGAGGGAGGATCAGATCCTGCTGGAGGATATCGTGAAAGCAGGGGTCCGGGGAATGGAAGTATTCAGCAGCTACCATACGGATGAGCAGGTGGAGTTCTACCTGGAATGGGCCTTGAAGCGGCAGCTGCTGATCACGGCAGGAAGCGATTTTCATGGAAAGACAAAGCCGTCTATCCATTTGGGCCGTATGGATGTAAGAGGGCTGGAAGATAAAATTTACAAAGAACTTATGGATGCGCTCTAAAGCGTATCTGAAAGGAGGGCATAGATTATGAATGAATTGTACCAGAATGTGCCGTGGGAAGCGGGCGTATGGACGAACGAACCGGCGGAAGTAAAAATAGAAGACGGACGGTTGACCGTAACGGCCGTGCACGAAAGCGATTATTGGGAGAAGACGCTTTATGGATTCCAGCACAGGGACGGGCATGCGCTGCTGGCAGAACTGAAACGGACGGAAGCGATGGAAGTTACATTTCTCCTGGAGGATTTTAAAGAATTATATGACCAGGCAGGGATGATGTTATGGTATGACGACGTACACTGGATCAAGATGACAATAGAAGTGATTGACAACGAGCCGAATATTTCAATTGTAGTAACGGATGTCTACTCTGACTGCTCGAACTTTCCGGTACCGTCCTGGGATGGAAAACAAGTGACATTCCGTGTGTCTCCGTTCGAGGATGCGGTACTGATCCGTGTGCGTACCGGGGACAGCAGATGGATGACCATGCGGCTTGCGCGGTTTCCTTATACGGATGGGATGAAAGCGGGGCCGCTGGTATGTGCGCCTATTAGAAAAGACTTCCGGGCGGTATTTACACGCTGGATAAAAACGGATACTGATAAGGGGCAGCATGAGGATCCTCCGATCTTATAAGAGGGAGATGCTGTTCCTACCTTAACCTGCATAGATAGGAACCATAAGCGAAATAAAAATGCCTACCCTGTCTGACCCACAGGATAGGCGGCTGCCGTAAGGCAATTACTTAACTTAAGAGGTTACCACCCGTGCGGCGGTTGTTCTCTTTGTGTCTTTAATATAGCATATCTAAAATGATTCTGGAAGAAAACATAAACATTCTTTACAAAATAGACTACCCTACTGTTACGATTCACGGGGCCGATGGATGTAGGATGGGTTTGCGCGGGTGTATTTCTTTAGGAGCGGGTAACTTGAAAATTTCTACATTTTCTTGTAATAGTCTGATTGTTTTAGGGGATATCGGAAGGTAGACTATAATTATGGTGCAGAAGGAGGGCAAATTATATGAAAATGTTTTATGAGGCGCCAATGGGAAACCTGTCCGGAGAGGAGATGCTGGAAAAAATCCGAATACGTGAGATTGTAGAGTACGACCGGTACTGTACGGATTATGGCCTGAAAGAACAGCAGAGGGCTTTGTGGCATGAGGATGGCAGACTATTTACAACATGGTTCGAGGGGAGTATCAATGACTATCTGGGGAATCCCACAATCAGATCCAAGGAGCTGCCAAAGACACATCAACCCGAGGAGTCTCACGGTCATCGGATTAATAATACCGTAGTCTGGCTGAACGGAGAAAAGGCGATAGCGGAAGTGCTGTGCTTCTTGAACTTCAGAACAGAAATCCAGGGAGAATGGATGGACTCCCAATGCTGGTGCAGGATGCATTACCGGCTGGAAAGAAGAGCGGATAGGTGGGGAATACTTTATTTCGAAGGAATCTATGAAAAAGACCGTATGGATCCGGTGTTTATGGACAGCTGCCTCGAGATCCCAAGAGATGAACTTGAAAAGTTCAGATCCATTAATTGGAATATGGCATACAGGAGAAGCTGTATTGGCGGGCTGAAGAACGCCGACAGATGGGCCGGCAGCGATGTTCCCGAGACACTGGAGAGGCTGTATACGGAAAGTTCAGAGTGGTTCTGGCTATAAGGGGGTATAAGGCGGCGGAATGAAAAGGGGGCGGTCCCTTCTGTAAAGGGGTCAGACCCCTTTGCAGGAAGCGCAGTAGATGTTGCACCTTAAAATGTTGATATGTATATAAAAAAGTTGTAATAGAAATAAACTGAAAGTTTGATATATAATATGACTAAAAGGGGTCTGTCCCCTCTGCAAAAGGGTCAGCCATTTTTGCAGAGGGGACAGACCCCTTTCATATGGTATAATGGTCTCAGCAAAAGATGAGTACTCAAGAAAAATTCGGAGGTGATTGCAGCATGTACAGTATCTTGATCGTGGACGATGAAAAGAAGGAGCGTGAGGGCATCAGCAGGCTGCTGAAGCGCTATCATTTTAATTTGAAGATCAGCCAGGCAGCAAATGGTGAGGAGGCGCTCAAAGAGTTCGAAAAGCATGAGTATGATATTCTCCTGACGGATATTAAGATGCCGTTTATGGATGGCATACAGCTTATCAAGGAGATACAAAAGCGGGGAATGAATCCCATTTGCATTATCTACAGTGCTTACGGCGAGTTTGAGTATGCGCAGAATGCCATTTCACTTGGGGTACTGGAGTACTTGCTGAAGCCGATCCGCCTGGATGCGTTTGAAGACTTGTTCCATAAAGTTATTGACCTGTGCAGGGAGAAGGATGAGATTGAGAAGGAGAAGGAGCAGACAAGACAGGCCTATGAGGAGGTCGCCGCTTACCGGCTTAGCTGGAATCTTCTGGGCTATCTGGAAGGGGATGGAGCAGCCGGAAAAGGGGAGACAGCTTATAAAAAAGAGACGGTAGAGGAGCTAAAAGCGGAATTTGCGTTTGATAAAAATGTCTGCGTACCAGTGCTGATCTCCTGTTATTCCAACCTCTTCTCCATGGAGTGGGAAGCCTATCAAAACGAGATCGAAAAACAGCTAGGAGGGGAACTTCTTGTCATAAATAAAGCGGATAACCAGATTCTTGTTCTTGTAAAAAGAGAAGCACAGACTTTCCGGGCAAAAGAGCTGAAAAAGAAATGTGAACTGCTCATTGAACAATCGAAAAGAAAATATCAGACCGATGTATTTATCATCATAGGAAGTAAGACGGAAAGTTTAATTCAACTGAAGAAAGAGTATGAAGAGATGAAAGATCAGTTGGATTATCAGTTTTTTGTATCGGACAGTATGCTGATTGTGCATGACGAATCCTATTTTGTGAAAAAGGAGCAGGACATGCTGACTCTGTATTTTGAGCGTATCTTTAATTGTGCCAGAATGCAGGATTACGGCGGGATGAAAAAGGAGCTGGAAAAAGTATTTGCATACATTGAGAAACAGAGCGGATTCAGCTCGATATATGTGAAATATACATTTACCGATGCCGTTAAGAAAATCAATGAGTATACAAAATCAGATATTGATCTTATGTCGTATCTGGAAAGAATATATGAGGCCCGCTCTTTTGAGGAAGTCAGCCAGACGGTATATGAAGTGTTAGATGACATGGCAAATCAGAAGAAGAACGATGAAAAAGAAAACAGGCTCGTACGGATGGCTAAAAATATCCTCTATGAAAGGTACGGCGATTCCAGCCTGAGCGTGTCCTCCATTGCGGAGGAGATGCATGTGTCATCGGCTTACCTCAGCAGTCTCTTTAAAGTTGAAACCGGCGAAAATCTGGTAAAGTTTATTACCAAATACCGGGTTGGAAAATCAAAAGAGCTTTTGAAACAAAGTAATATGAAAATCGGTGATATCGCGGCTGCTGTGGGTTATATCAGCGTTTCCTACTACATATCAATCTTCAGGAACCATGAGGGATGCAGCCCTGTTCAGTATAGGGAGAAGATAAATGAAGACAATTGACTGGAGAGCCCGTTTTAACCAAATGCATTTTTTAAATAAAGTCCGCCTGATTTACAGCCTGATTCTGATTATACCGATCCTGCTGCTTGAGTGCCTGATCTGTATTACTTCCAGCAATTTCATCAAAGAGCAGCAGATGCTGGAGGTGAGGAGCATGATTGAGCGTAATTACCAGGACATCCAGAATCAAATGAAGCAGTGTGAAAAATCACTGCTTTATCTATCCAGCAACACGATGCTGAAAGAGTTTCTTATGACCGGGGATGATGAATATATGAAACGTCTGACGCTCTCAAAAAATGTTGCGCCTCTGGTCTACAACAGCTTGCTGTCAACCCAGGACTTTGAAAAGATACTTGTCTATTCGGAAAAGAATTTCAGCATATCCTACGACCTGTTTAAAAATGATTCGGAAGTGCAGGCGAAGGAATGGTACCGGGAAACGGAAAATACGAGCAAGACCCTCTGGTGGTATGAAGAAGAAAAGGAACAATTCTTTATCACCCGCTGTGTCAGAGATTCCGTAACGGAAAAGAAACTAGGAATTATCCGGATTGACCTCAAAGGTGAGATTCTGGCAAAAAGCTTTGAAATATTTTCCGGGGTACCTGTGGAAATCCGTTTGCTGGGAGAAGAAAATGAATTCTACCGTTATACCAATATAAGTGGGGATGGGGGGCATAAAACCGGCTATGAAACGTCTCTGGATATGGGGCAGCCCGACTGGCAGATTCAGTATGCCGTAGACCAGTCCTATTTTTCAACCATTTTTCACCCGCGGATCTTAATATCACTCATGATTGTCATGATTCTGCTTGCATGTGTCTGGATTCTGGTTAACCGCAGCACAAAGTACTTATTGAAGCACTTGTACCGGATTATTGACGGTGTAAAAAAGGTGAATGACAGCAATTTTGAGATCGAAATAGATGAGTCGTCGGGAGATGAGATCGGAGAATTAGCAAAAAGTATCAACCGAATGTTGAAAAAAATCAGGATGTTGATCGAGGAAGTGTATAAATCGGAACTGGACAAAAAAAATCTCGAACTCAACCTCCTGCAGTCGAAGATTAATCCGCACTTTTTGTATAACAATCTCTCCGCCATCAACTGGATTGCGATTGAAAAGGGGGAGGACAGGATTTATGAAATTACGACGCAGATGGCAACATTTTACAGGACGGCGCTGAACCGGGGAGTGAATATTGACAGGCTGCGGGTAGAGATTGACAATATAAAGTCTTACATGAAACTACAGTCATACGCTCATGATGATTCTTTTCAGGCGGAATATGAGATTGAGGATGCCTTGCTGGACACCCGGATCCCTATATTTATTATGCAGCCCCTGGTAGAAAATGCAATTGAGCACGGAATCGACACGCTGCGGGAAGACAAAGGTAAGATTAGGATACATATTTTCTCAGAGGACGTCTGGTTAGTGATACATATATGGGATAATGGTAAGGAACTGTTCGGGAAAATCGGAGACTCAGAGCTGAATTCTGAAGAATTTGGATATGGCGTCAGTAATGTAGATAAACGGATAAAGCTGCTGTGCGGTGAATCCAGCGGAGTGAAGATCCGGGCAGACAAGTTCGGAACTACTTCGGAGATACGTCTGAAAAAGGATACAATCGTATTGGATGCAAAATCTTAAAAAGTTGATAACCAGTTAAAAATTTTATTATTTTTTCAAAAGAATGCCATAGCTATAATGAATATATACCAAAGGAGACATCAAAAAAGAAAGGGGATTGCTATGAAAAAGAAAAAAGTACTTAGTATTTTACTTGCAGCGGTTATGGCAACAGCAATGATGGCGGGTTGCGGCGGAAAAGAAGAAGACACATCCAAAGGCGAAAAGAAAGAAACAGAAAACAAAACGGTCAGCATAATGGGCTGGTACGACGAGGATGATATGGAGGGTGTAATCAATGCCGTGAATGAACAGCTTGACGGCGCATATACACTGGAGTATACCTACGTTGCACTTTCAGACTATAACAATGTGCTTGGTACCCAGCTGGCATCGGGTGAAGGCCCGGACATCGTGCTGGACGGAGCCGAGTTCCCGGCGAGAGTTAAGGCGGGGAATGTGGAAGAAATTACGGACAAGGATTATGTAAAAGAATTCAGCGAAGCGGGGCTTTCTCTCGCAAGCAAGGATGGAAAAGTATACGGGATCCCGTCCTACGGCTGGTTTGCCGGTATGTGGTATAACAAAGATATTTTATCAGAATGTAATGTAGAGGTACCAAAGACATTTGATGAATTTGTGGCAGCATGTGAGAAGATCCAGGCGGCAGGGCATCAGGCTATGGGATTCGGGCTCGCAGACGCGGATACGGCGCAGGCGTCCCTGATGGGTTATCTGGAAAATTCATTTTATCACAATAATACCGACAATCCTGACGGTATCGATTTCGATGCAAAATTTGCCGCAGGCGAGGCTACGCTGGATGGAAATATCAATGACTGTGTTAAAAAATGGTATACATTAATTGAGAAAAAAATTATCACACCGGAAATGCTTGGGATTTCCAATCAGGATGCACTGAATACATTTAAAGCGGGGGATGTTGCGTTCTTCAATGGGGGGCCTTGGCAGTATACGGAGATCAAGGAAGCGGGCGTGAACTTTGGCCTGATGCCGCAGCTGAGCGAAAGCGGCGAAAATGTATTTACCGGCGGCGGTCCGGCTGCAAGCCTTGGGATCAATGTAAATGCGGCAAACAAAGAGGGCGCTGAAAAGACATTGGAGGCATTTGCTTCTGTGGAGGTGCAGCAGGCGTTTATTGATGCGAACCCGGGATCACCGAGTTACAGAAAGGGTGTGGAGACTGAACTTCCGGATGAATATGCAGAGATCGCAGAGTGCGTCGAGGCAGGCAATATTGCTGTCAATTGGGACCGCTGGTCTGTCAATATGCCTTCTCAGACAATGATTAATGAATCCATTGCACAGATCCAGGGGATGGTATCGGGAGACTTAACACCGGATGACTATGTAAAGGCAATGGATGCTAAGGCGGATTCGGTTCGATATGAATAAGGATAGTAAATATAGTAAGAAATAAAAGCGGCAGGCTGTACGGGATCTTGTACAGCCTGTTTTTACGATTTATAAGAAAAGACTTTCCTTGTGAAAACTCTTGTTGTTAATGGCTTGAGCGCAACAGTTGAAAAATAAAATCAAAAACAATTACCATAGGTTGAATCTATGAGTACAAGCAGTCTGAAAAAACAGCTCGAGAACGGAAACGGGTAGAAATTAAAGTATTAGTTAAATAGTGGGATTAGGAAATCTTATTATCTTTGAATTCGACTTGAGGTGTTAGTTTGTCTAAAAGAATAGTAGATGAGCAGGAACTAATATGTATACGTTCTTTTTTTAATAAGGAGCGAGGTCGTTGATTTGATTCATAATCTCGGGCCCCTTGTTTAAAGGTTGAACAACATGAAAAATCACATTTAGCAGAGCCATCTGCATTTGATTGGATTATGAATACAAAACTTTTTATATCTGAGCGAGAGGAAATGAGGTAATCCGCTTTTATTTGTGTATAAAAAGGGTACATACGTGGCATATATGAAAAAAGCATAAATTCATTGTCAAGAGTATCCTTAATTCGGACTAACGCTTCCAGCCTGGGAACTACCATTTCATTGTATTGAGCAGCTTTCTGGATTTGCTCCAGTTTTATTGTACTTATAATCTGTTAGTTCGTTCCAAACAGAAGCAGCCTGATAAAAAATATCATTTGTTGAAGATGTCAGATATTGTCCCCCCATTCAAAGAAAGATAGAGTGCTCAGATAATAAATGAGACCTTGCATGAGCAAGGCCCCATTAATGCGTTTTCGTTCGATTACTAAGAATCTATTCGGCTTGTGGTTACCGCATAACCCACGGGCAGGTTCCACAATCAGCTGCATGCCGACACAGTCAATTGCTTCAACACCTACGATAGCTGATCACTGCCGCTATCCTCTAACAGCATTATAGCACAAATAAGCTTTAATTCAAGATATCTAAAAGTTTTTTTGAACTCTTTTTGAACTCTCCGTGAATGTAATATTGAGTTCACTATTATTATATGTAGATTTGATAAAAAATTTGATGATTAGCTAAAAAATTTATTATATAAACGGATATTCCTCCATCTTATAATGAATGTATAAAAGAGATAATCTGAAAGGAAGAGGAAAAAATGAAGAAGGCATACAAGGTGAAAAATGGCGCGCCCTATGTGATTATGGTACTTCCGGCGCTTCTGGTTTTTGTCACGTTTTTTATTCTGCCGCTAATATTTACCGCAAAGTACAGTTTTTACAGCTGGACTAATTTTTCGCAGGAGATTACATTTAACGGCTTAGAGAATTATAGGAAAATATTTGACGACCCTATTCTGGCAAAGGGAATCAAAAACACACTTATTTTTGCTTTTGTGACGGTTACCGTACAGAGCCTGATCTCTCTGCCCGTATCGGTATTTCTGAATTCAAAAATCAAAGGGAGCAATATCTACCGCGCCATTTACTTTGCGCCGGCAGTTTTGAGCACTTTGGTTGTTGGTTATCTGTGGAAATATCTGATGTCCTCCAGCGACTACGGTTTTATCAACCAGGTACTTACCGGAATGGGATTTGAGAAGGTGAATTTTCTGGGCAATGCGCAAATTGCACTGTTCGCTATTATTACGATTTCTGTGTGGCAGTGGTTTGGCTGGTCCATGGTGATTTATCTGGGCAGTTTACAAAGCATTAGTGAAGAGCTGTATGAGGCCGCCTCGGTGGATGGGGCGAACGGATTGCAGAAGTTCTGGCACATTACAATTCCGGGACTGGCGCCGGCCATTAAGATCAATTTTGTAACGAGTACTATATCGGGCCTGAAGATATTTGACCTGATTCTGGCAACTACAAACGGGGGACCGGCACATCAGACGGAGACGATTCTGTCCCTGATGTTCTCCAAGTTTTCGGATGGAAATTATGGGTATGCATCGGCCTTTGGAATGGTATTTTTGTTAGTCAGCATGCTGGTTGCGGCAGTGATGCTGGGAGTATTTAAGAAATGGGAGGATCGGCTGGGATAATGAAGAAGAAAAAGATTTATATCAACGTTTTGAAGCATTTAGTTTTAATCGCGCTGGCGGTTGTTGTCCTGATTCCGGTCTATTATCTGATTGTGACTACTTTCAAATCAGGGGCCGAGGCTGCCCTGAATCCGATGGGACTTCCGTCCTCTATAGATTTTAGCGGTTACATAAAGGCATTTCAGGATATGCAGTATCCACGGGCATTTAAAAATACGCTGATCATCACGGCATGTTCGGTTGTGGGAATTATATTTACCAGCTCCATGTGCGGATATGTACTGAACAGAAAAGGAAAATATAGAATCACACAGTTCGTATTCCTGCTGATCTTATCAGGCATGATGTTTCCCTATCAGATGTCAATCATGGGACTTTACAAGCTGATCCGCGGGATGGGGCTTATGAACTCGCTGCTGGCTGTTATTTTAATCGATATTGCAATTAATATTCCATTTGCCACATTTTTGATGAAAAACTTCATCTCCACCGTCCCGATTGAGCTGGAGGAGGCTGCCAAGATCGACGGCGCGGGAGTATTCCGGACATTTTCAACGATCACATTTCCGCTGCTTAAGCCGGTGATTGCTACCGTGGCGATTTTGAATACATTGAATGTATGGAATGATTTTATGGGGCCGCTGTACTTCTTACAGACAAGGGAAAACGATGTCATCCTGCAGGAGGTTTACCGGAACATCGGCCAGTTTTCCACGGACTGGACCAGCCTGTTCCCGATGATGGTGCTGGGCGTACTGCCTCTTCTGGTCTTTTATCTCTTCATGCAGAGATTCATCATTAGCGGTGTAATGGCCGGGTCAGTCAAGGGATAGGAAGGAGTGTCTGCAGGATGAAATGGAAAACCAGCTGGGGGTATGAGCCCATTGACTATGGAAAAACGATCGGGCGGATAGAAGAAACGGCTTGCAGGATGTATGCAAAAAATAATCTCTCAGGAAATCGCGTAAGAGTCAGATTTTCAAATCGTTATGGAAATACGCCGCTTCATTTTCAGGCGGTCAGGATTTCAGACGGACGGAGAGAGCAGGCGGTTACGTATCAGGGGAGAGCAGAGATAACCATTCATGCGGGTGAAGAATTTTATAGTGATGCTGTGAACCTGCCTGTTCAGGCCGGAAATGAGATTATGGTTGATATCTTTGTTGGTGAAGTGCTCGAAATCGGCTCTGTCTGTACTACATTTTCGGCAGGGGGATGGTCTGCGTGGTACAGGAGGCGCCAACCGGAAGGGGAAAGCAGCGCCGGGAGGGAACTGGAAGAGATATTTCCATTTGTGAAGGAAGAAGCAATAAAACCTCAAATCATATTCGGTTTCACGGAAATCCAGGTATTGACTGACAGCAATGTGCGGGAAATTCTTCTCTTCGGCGACTCCCTTACTCATATGTCATTTTATTCGGATGCACTGGCGGAACGGCTCTATAGAAAGTATCCGGGAAAGGTATCGGTTATCAACGGAGGAATATGCGGGAACCGGGTCTTGCGCGACGCAATGGAGGTGGAACGTTTTGCGGGAAATGGCAGAGAAATGGGACGATCCGGCATCGGACGGGCAGAAGGCCAATACAGAGGATGTACGGATATTGCGGTCATACTCGAAGGGATAAATGACATACTGCAGCCATATGGTGAGAATCGGCTGGAGGAGGCTGTGACCTCCGGCGAATTGATTCAGGGCCTGTCACAGTTGATCTTCCTGCTGAAAAAAACAGCAAGGCAGGTTTACATAGGGACGCTGCCTCCGTTCCAGAGCAGAGATGCAGCATGGCCGTACCAATGTGAGAATATCCGGCAGGAATGTAATCAATGGATTCGGGAGCAGAGGTTAGCGAACGGGTTTGTGGATTTTGACAGAGCGGTTGCAGACCGTGTAAATCCATGCCGTATGGCGGAAGGGCTGCATCTGGGAGACGGCGTGCATCCCAATACAGAAGGTGGGATTTTGATGGCTGAGGAAGTCATGCATAAGTGTTTTGGTGAAAGGGGAAACGTATGAAAATAAAAACGGATCACAGAAAATGGAATCAGGCATTTGTGACAAAGGAAAATGAAGGAGGCTATCTGACATTTTTAGGACATAAAGACGATCAAGCGGGAATGAACTGGATCGAAGGCGGCAGGCTGTGGGGGGAGGTAATATGCCCGGATGGCATACAAGCCGAGGTGTCCAGGGAATTTACGGAGGCCGGGAACTTAAAGGAAACCTACCGGTTTCAGAATGTCTCCGAATTTCCCGTTTTTCTGCAAAAGACGGATACCGGGATCTGCACTACCTTTAATGACAGCTACGAAGAGGCGGAGAAGTGCCTTGCTTATAAATGCCATACGCACCTGTTCTGTGGAAATCATGCGGCCTATGTTATGGCGCTTCGAATGTCCGGGGAGGGAGCAAACCTGGGGTTAAAGCTCCTGCAGGGGAATATTGGGTCATACAGTATCGAACGGGATCTGAATCAGAGGAGTGACGACAGGGGGGACTTTATTCTCCACCCTGTAATCGGCTGTATCGAACCGGGGGAGGAGGCGGTGGTTCAATGGGAACTTTTCTGGTTTGACACGAGGGAGAGGTTTTACAGTGAGCTACTGGAGGTGCCGCATTTCCCCGTAGTATTTTTAGAGCGGAGTACGTATTTTACCGGTGAGACTATGTGTTTTAAAGCCGCGGTAAAGGGGGAGGCTGATCCAGGGGCAATCAAAATTATGCTGGGAGCCAGGGAAATTCCTTTTGCTATAAAGAAAGAGAAGGAGGTTCTCTGGATATCGGCGGAATATCCGGCAGAACAAGAAGGGGAATACCGGTTTCGAATAAACATGTATGGCAAAGAAACCTTTGCGTTATTGTATTGCGCTGCCGGACTTGAGGATATGGTGGACAGGAGGTGCAAATTCCTGGCTGAGAAACAGCAGTTTCACGGCAGCAGTACTTCTCTGGACGGGGCATATCTGATTTATGACAGGGAGGAAGACTGCCGCTATTACGATCATACTGCGGATGACCATAACGGGGGGAGGGAACGCCTGGCTATGGGGGCTTTGATGGCCTTATGGCTGCAGCGCCGCCGGGACGGGGATCTGGAAAACAGTCTGAAGGATTATGTAACATATGTCTACAGAGAGTTGTACCGCAGAGGTGAGGGGATTGTATACAACGATATTTCCTATAATCTGGATTGGCACAGGATGTATAACTATCCCTGGATGGCGGTTTTTCAGCTTGAGCTGTTCCGGCTTTGGAAGAAACAGGAGTATCTGGAGGATGCTTATCAGGTTATGAAGCGGTATTATGAACAGCGGGGAACCGAATTTTATGCAATCGGAATCCCGGTTTATGAACTCCGGGAAGAGCTGCTGAAAGCAGGTTTGTCCGGGGAGGCGGAAGTAATGGCACATTATGCCAAGGTGCATGCGGATCATATTTGCAATAACGGAGTGTACTATCCGGCATCGGAGGTTTCTTATGAACAGAGTATCGTTGCCCCGGCGGTGTCATGCCTTCTTCAGGGATACCAGATAACCGGGAAGGAAGAGTATTTAAGAGAAGCAGAAAGGCAATTACGCATATTATCATTGTTTAACGGAAGACAGCCGGATTACCATCTTTTCGAAAACGCGATCCGGCACTGGGACGGGTATTGGTTTGGGAAAAACAGGATGTATGGGGATACATTTCCGCATTACTGGAGCGCGCTGACAGGGGTGGAGTATGCCAGATACGGAGCGGTTACCGGGAACCACTGCATGGATGCGCAGGCTTCGGCATCGCTGCGGGGATGCCTGAACCTGTTCTTTGCAGACGGCTGTGCATCCTGTGCCATGGTCTTTCCGGAAAGGGTGAATGGGAGAAAAGGGCATTACTATGATCCCTGGGCGAATGATCAGGACTGGGCATTGTATTATGCGTTGAAGTATCGGGAGATTACGGAGGGGGGACGCTTAAAAACCAAGAAGCCTGCCCTATACCAGGAGAATGGGGGAAAATAGCTCCAGAGTATACTTTCTGCGGGCAGCGCTTTCAGCCAAAAAAAGAAGTATAATTAATAATATAAGCCATTGTTAGTTTTTGGCTGACAATGGCTTTAGCTCTGGCAAGAAATTATATTTTATGATGAATGAACGCTTTAAATTTCCCCATACGTCTCCTTCGCTATCTGCGTATACTTGGCAACAAAATCCGACTTCGAGTCCGTATAACTATCCCTGTCATGTTCAAACTCCTTCCAGAGCCTCAGCTTCAGCCGCTCATATTCATGAGCAATATCCGGATTTTCAATCAGATAATCCCTGAAATACAATTCGTCATGATCCCCAATATATCTCAAATGCAGATGAAATACCCTTTCAGCAAATCCATTTTCCGTGTAACCTTTATTAAAAGAAATTCTGCGGTTTCCCCGGGACATGCATAGATAACCATTGTCTTCTAATATGGAATTTATAAGCTCCATATCAGAATCATCCGGCACTTCTATCAAAATATCCACAATAGGCTTGGCCCAAATCGTACAAACAGAGGTACTTCCAATATGGCTGATCCGCATTGTCTCACGATGCGGCAGAATCCCCATAAGAAGGCTTGTCTCCTCCTCGTACCATTCCTTCCATACTGCCTGATGAGGTTCTAAAAAAATAGGGAACAATTCCCATAAATCTTCCAAACTCATCTCCGAAAGCGTACTGCTCATTAATAAACCTCCTAAATAAAATAACAGAATATCACGTTGCTTTAACAAAAATAAATGCCAATTTATTATAGCATAAAGGACAATTATCATAAACAACCTAAAATAAAGTACATCGTAAATATAACAAAAATAAAAGTAGTATTTTTGTGCAATATGTTAGTTTTCAGTATAATTTTACAAAATTATTGACAATATTAAATGAATAATATATATTAAATGTATCATACATTTGAGACAAATAAACAGGAGGTTAGTTATGGGGAAAGGTAAGGTATCGAACGTAAGCGGAAATGGCACGCTTCTTAAAAATTTAAAGGCAATGGGAATTTTGTGGGCGTTAATTTTAATTTGTATCATTGCAGCTATTATTTCCCCAAATTTTCTGAGACCGGCGAATATGGTCAATGTGGTGCGCTCGGTTTCTTTGAACGGAATTATTGCAATGGGGATGACATTTGTCGTACTGACCGGAGGCGTTGATCTGTCTGTGGGTTCCACTGTGGGCGTGGTGGCTGTATCTGCCGCGATTATGATGCAGAAAGGGATTCATCCGGTTGTTACCATAGCAGCAAGCCTTCTGATCGGAATAGTTCTGGGACTGATCAACGGGATCGGCGTTACTGTAGGAAAACTGGCCCCGTTCATTATGACGCTGGGTACCATGACGGCTCTGCGCGGTGTTGCAAGGTATATCGCGAATGGCTCTCCGCAGAACTGGAGGGATTCCGGTATAGATTTTTCCTTTCTGGGACAGGGCAGCATCCTGGGGATTCCGGTGCCGGTGTACATATTTCTAGCGGTATTTGTGGTAGCATTTTATGTGTTAAAGTATACGGAATTTGGACGGAGCGTTTACGCGTTGGGGGACAGCCGCGAGGCGGCAAGGCTGTGTGGGATCAACACGAAGAAGGTAGAGACGCTGTGCTTTGTAATCACTGGTTTTCTTTCTGCGTTATCCGCTATTATCTTTATCTCAAGGCTTGGCATCGGACAGCCGGAAGCGGGCGAGGGTTATGAACTGGATGCCCTGGCTATGGTTTACATTGGCGGTGCAAGTACGGCTGGAGGCAGCGGAAGTGTAGTGGGCACACTGATTGGCGCGTGTCTGATCTCTGTAATCAACAATATCCTGAACCTGATGGGCATTTCTCCATTTATTCAAAAGGTAATCCAGGGTGTCATTATTATTCTTGCGGTCTTGCTGGAGCGAAGGACCAAGAAGAACAGATAAGTAACGGCAGTTTAAATATAGAACAGCAGTATAGGACTAAAGAGTTTGTTTAGACAGAAACAGCGGCTCTTTAGATAGAGGGAGCAGTGCGGATAAAGGCTAACAGCACATAAGTGCTTTAGTACATATCAAATTCAAGAATTATAAGAGGAGGAACGGTGAATGAAAAAGAAGATTTTCAGTGTAATGTTATGTATGGCAATGGCAGCGACCATGGCGGCGGGGTGCAGCAATGGAGCCTCCAAAGAGACGAAGGCTACGAACGGGGAGGCAAAGACAGAAGATACGGATAAAGCTTCCGACAGCGGTGATAAGAAGTATGTGATCGGTGTATCGCAGGGAACAATGAACCACCCATTCCGTGTGGCCATGGTAGATGAAAATGTAAAATATGCGGAGGAAAATTATCCGGAATTTGAATGTATTACAACGGACGGACAGAACGATTCCGCAACGCAGGTGCAGGATGTGGAAGACCTTCTGGCCCGCGGCATCGATCTGCTGCTGATTTCTCCGCTCACCTCAGATGCGCTGACGCCTGTTTGTGAGAAGGCAATGGAGCAGGGCATCCCGGTTGTTACGCTGGACAGAAATGTGGAATGTGACGTTACCTGTTTTATCGGAGCAGAGAACAAGCCGATGGGCGTGGCTTCTGCAGATAAGCTGGCTGAGGCTCTGGACAAGAAGGGAAAGATCGTGGAAATTCAGGGTACGGCAGGCGCATCTGCGACAATTGACCGTCACGATGGCTTTGCAGAGCAGCTGGAGAAGGAATATCCAGACATGGAAGTAATTGCAACCCAATACTGTGACTACCTCCGTGAAGATGCAATGGCATTTATGGATGATACTCTTCAGAGATTCGGACCTGGTGAGATCGACGCCATCTACTGCCACAATGATGAGATGGCACTGGGCGCGCTGGAATCGCTGCGTGCGGCAGGCCGGGAGGATGAAGGCATCCTGCTCGTCGGAATGGATGGTACGGAGGTTGCATTTTCAGAGATTGAGGATGGCAATATGTTCTTCACTGTTGTATATCCATACTGTGCACCGGAAGGAATGCAGGCTGCATATGAGATTCTGGAGGGCGACGGAGTGGAAACCCGCTGGGAACTGGATACAACAATTGTGGATAAGGATAATGTAAAAGACTGGATAGGTAAAGGACTGTAAACAGGCACAGGAGGTGGCAGGGATGCTCAAAATGAACCATATTTCTAAAAGCTTTCCGGGAGTGAAGGCGCTGGATGATATATCAATTTCTGTTGAAAAGGGTGAGATCCATGCGCTGGTCGGCGAGAACGGAGCCGGAAAGTCTACCCTGATGAAGATTTTATCGGGGGCTTATTCTCTCGACAGCGGGGAGATTCTGCTGGACGGGGAAAAGATTGAGAATACATCGCCTGCGAAGATGATTGAGAGGGGAATTGCGGTTATTTATCAGGAGCTGATGCTGCTGCCTCACCGTACTGTAGCCGAGAATATTTTTCTGGGCAGGTACCCTAAAACAGGCTTAGGAAAGATCGATTATAAGAAAATGGAGCGGGATGCGAAGGCGGTCCTGGATGAATTGAAGCTGGAGCTGGATGCCCGGGCGGTGGTGGAAGATCTGAGCGTTGCAAAGAGACAGATGGTAGAGATTGCCAAGGCGATGTCCCGCAATGCCAAGATTGTCGTGTTGGATGAGCCGACCGCGGTTTTGGGCGACAGTGAGCTGGAGGGATTGTTTGATATTGTGAAGCGGCTGGCGTCGGAGGGGGTCACATTTATCTATATATCACATCGGCTGAAGGAGATTTTTGAACTCTGCACGAGCCTGACGATTATGAAAGACGGGAAAATGGTAGAAAGCGGACCTGTGGAGCAATATACGACAGAGATCCTGGTCAGCAGGATGGTCGGCCGGGATGTGAAGGATATTTATCCAAAAAGAACGCGGAATATCGGCGAGGTGGTGCTTTCGGTCAAAGGACTGACCCGGAAAGGGGTTATAGAGAATATTAATTTTGACCTGCATAAGGGAGAGATTCTGGGGATTGCAGGCCTGGCAGGAGCCGGGCGCTCGGAGATTCTGAGGGCAGTCATCGGGGCGGATCCCATAGATGAGGGTACCGTGGAGCTGGAAGGCAGGCCGGTGAAGTTTAAAAATGTGAAAGAAGGCATTCTGGCCGGGCTGGGAATTGTTCCTGAGGAGCGCAAGGCGGAAGGGCTGATGCTGCAGCAGAATATGATTTTTAATATGACCGTGCCTGCGCTGAGAAAGTATAAGAACCGCTTCGGCAGGCTGACGCCGGCAAAGGAGGCGGAAGTCACCAGAAAGTATATTGAGACGTTCCACATCCGGCCCGGTTCCGCTCATACAATTACCAATTTTATGAGCGGCGGCAACCAGCAGAAGGTGGTATTGTCCAAATGGATTGCCGCGGACTGCAAGATTCTGCTGGTTGACGAGCCGACCAGAGGTGTGGATGTGGGGGCGAAGGAAGAGATATATGAGATACTAAACCAGCTGATTGAAAATGGGCTTTCGATTCTTATGGTTTCGTCGGAACTGCCGGAGCTGCTGGGCACATGCGACCGGATTATGGTGATGAACGAAGGACGGCAGACAGGACTGTTTGATATTGATGAATGTTCGGAAGAGACACTGATGACATTTGCAACAAATTAAGGGCAAGGTGGCAGTATGTTTGATTTATGTGCAATCGGGGATGCCCTGATTGATTTTATCCCGGCGCCTCAGTATACTTCCGAGGCGCCAGTTTACCAATGTGAGGTGGGGGGGACGGTGGCGAATCTGCTGACGGCCGGAAGTAAACTGGGACTGAATACGATGTTTGTGGGGAAGATCGGCGAGGACTGTATGGGCCGTCTGATCCGGGAAAAGATGGCGGGCTATGGGGTCAGTATGGACGGATGTGTTATGGATCCGATGCATTTTACGACCCAGGCATTTGTGACGCTGGATAAAGACGGGGAGAGAAGCTTCAGTTTCTCCCGGCGGTTCGGTGCGGATATCTGGCTCCGGGAAGAGGAACTGCCGATAGAAAAGGCTGTGGCATCTTCCATGGCTGCTTTTTCGGGAATGTGTATGACGGATGAGCCTGTGCGTTCTGCAACCTGGCGGTTTTTGCGCGCGGTGTACGACAAGAAGATACCTATCGTATTGGATGTAAATTACAGATACAATCTCTGGAAAAGTGAAGAAGACATGATACGGATTATGCGGGAGACGCTGCCCTATGTAACGCTTTATAAATCCTCGGAGGAGGAGGCCTGTCTGCTGGCAGGCGCCGAAAGCTGGGACAGGGCCGCGGAGATGCTCTCGGGATATGGATGCAGAATCGTTATTATAACGCTGGGGGAGAAAGGGGCTTATTACTATATGGATGGCAGGTCCGGCCTGATTGAATCTTATCCGATAGAGGCCGTGGACACGACAGGGGCAGGAGACTGTTTCTTTGCCGGACTGCTCTATCAAATTAAGATAAAAGGCGGCATTGACAAGATCGTTCCGGAAGATTTTCCGCAGATCCTAAGCTTTGCGAATGCCGCCGGTGCTTTGGCTGCGACAAAGCGGGGCGGTACAAAAGGTTCACCCTCACTGCAGGAAGTTACAAGCTTTCTGGCTAAGCAGAAATAAGCTGGGTGGCAGGTAATCCTGCTCGTGTTTGGATTCATTTACAGAATGGGCTTTGGTTTAAAATCTGTATTCAGATAAGTAAGAGTAATATTAAAATGAAATTAACTCTAAATAAGAGTTGATAATAAATCATAAAAAGACAATAGGAGGAGACAAAATGAAACCTGATAAAAAGGCGTGTGACATGACAACCAGAGAGCTGGCCGCATACATTGATTATTCGGTCTTAAAGCCGGAATTCACTGAGGAAGAGATCATTGAGCTGACAAAGGATGGAGTAAAACTGGGATGTGCAACAATCTGCATTAATCCAGGATATATGGAACTGTGTGAACCATACGTAAAAGGGACAGACACCATGCTCTGCCCGGTAACAGATTTTCCATTTGGAACAAGCTCCACAGAATCCCGTGTACAGCAGATCGAAAATGTAGCAAAATACGATACTGTAAAAGAAGTGGATATCGTAGCAAACTTCGGATGGATTAAAGCAGGATTATACGATAAAGTTACCGAAGACTTGAAAAAGTGCGCAGAGGCGGCACACAAATACGGAAGAGAAATCAAGGTTATCCTGGAAACAGATGCCTTAAATGAGGAGCAGGTAAGACGGGGGTGCCACTGCTGTATGGATGCGGGGGCAGACTTCGTAAAAACCAGTACCGGTTTTCTCACCGGTTTTGAAGCCCATGGAGCTACACCGGAAATTATCAAAGTGATTATGGAAGAAGTGAACGGAAAGGCAAAAGTAAAAGGAAGCGGATGCATACGGACGAGAGAACACTTTCTTCAGCTGATCGATATGGGAATTGACAGAATGGGTGTGGGGTATAAGTCGGTACCTGTTGTATTGGGAGAAGAGGTTTAAAGGGGTCTGACCCTTTTGGACTCCATAGTCAGAAAATAGCAAAAAGATGCGGGAATTTTCCGGCATCTTTTTGCGTTATATAAAGAGAAAATACAAAGTGGTTTAGGAAACCCCTTAATTAGTGGGCGTATAATAGAATTTGCAAATTTGCCGGCAAAATAAAGATTCAGAATTGATGGAAAACGGAAGGCAAAGGGGTCAGACCCCTTTACTGTCTTGTCACCTGTAAACTTATGTGCTATAATGATGAGAATTTACCGCAGAAGTTTTTCTGCAAAGGAATACATAAGCCCCAAGGGGCGGGAGAGGTGTGAAAAAGATGACAATAGCCGATGAGATTAACAAGTTGAAGAAGGAAAAGAATGCTGTGATTCTGGCTCACTATTATGTGAATCCGGAGGTGCAGGACATTGCGGACTACATAGGGGATTCTTTTTATTTAAGCAAGGTTGCAGTAGAGCTTACGGAGCAGACGATTGTGTTCTGCGGGGTTTCTTTTATGGGAGAAAGCGCCAAGGTGCTGAATCCTGGGAAGACGGTGTTGATGCCGGATGCTTCGGCGGACTGTGCAATGGCGCATATGGCGGATACTGACACGATTAGGAAAATACGGGAGCAATACGAGGATTTGGCTGTGGTGTGTTATATTAATTCCACTGCAGAACTCAAAGAGCATTCGGATGTCTGTGTGACGTCGGCAAATGCGGTTAAAATAGTGAAGGCCCTGCCCAATAAAAATATCTTTTTTATCCCGGACAGAAATCTGGCCCATTTTGTGGCTGAGCAGGTTCCGGAAAAGAATTTTGTTTACAACGAGGGCTACTGTCCGGTTCATGAAAAAATGAGTGTTGCGGAGATCAGAAAAGCGAAGAAGATGTATCCGGAGGCGGAGGTTCTATCCCATCCGGAGTGTCCCAAGGCAGTGCTGGAGCTTTCTGACTACATAGGCAGCACCACCGGGATCATCGACTATGCGGGCAAAAGCAACAGCAGAGAATTTATTATCTGCACAGAAAATGGTGTCCGTCACAAGCTGGAGAATGATTATCCGGAAAAAAAGTTTTATTTTACGGAGACCGAGCCTGTATGTGAGGATATGAAGACGATTACACTGGGAAAAATACTGCATGTACTGAAGACCGGAGAAAATGAGGTCCGGGTATCGGATGAACGGAGAGAGAATTCCAGAAAACCACTGGAAAGGATGCTGGAGTTGGCGAAATAGGAAAGGCTGTGGGGCTGTTATGGAAATGAAAACAGAAGTCGTAATTGTTGGTACTGGTGTGGCAGGATTATTCTGTGCGTTGAATCTGCCGCGGGATAAGCAGATCCTGATGCTCACCAAATCGGATGTGGAGAGCAGTGATTCTTTCCTGGCCCAGGGCGGTATCTGCGTTCTCCGGGACGAGGATGATTACGACAGTTATTTTGAAGATACAATGAAGGCAGGGCATTACGAGAACCGCAGGGAGTCCGTGGATATTATGATACGGAGCTCCCGGGAAATCATAGAAGACCTGGTTAGATATGGAGTGGAGTTTGAGCGAAGCAAAGACGGTTTCGCCTATACGCGGGAGGGCGCGCATTCCACTCCCAGAATCCTGTATCATGCGGACATTACCGGACAAGAGATTACGGGTAAGCTTCTTGCCCAGGTTAAGAAGCTTAAGAATGTCACTATTTTGGAATATACAACCATGACCGATATTATAGAAGAAAACGGAATATGCACCGGGGTTCTGGCAGAGTCGGAGGCAGACGGCAAGATAGAGATCCGCGCGGATTTTACGGTCCTGGCAAGCGGGGGAATCGGGGGAAATTATAAACATTCCACTAATTATCCTCATTTAACAGGGGATGCCATAGAAATCTCGAAAAAACACGGCATCCGTCTGGAACATCTGGACTATGTGCAGATTCATCCCACCACGCTGTATTCACGGAAACCGGGCAGAAGATTTTTGATTTCCGAGTCAGTAAGAGGAGAGGGGGCCGTCCTTTACAATAAAAAAGGGGAGCGTTTTGTAAATGAACTCCTTCCACGCGATGTTGTGACAAAAGCGATTCACGAACAGATGGAAAAGGATGGAACAGATTATGTATGGCTTTCGATGGAACATATTGATAAAGAAACCATCATGAGCCATTTCCCAAATATCTGCCGGCACTGTCTGGAAGAAGGCTATGATGTAACCAGGGAATACATTCCGGTGGTTCCTGCCCAGCACTATTTCATGGGCGGTATCTGGGTGGATTCCGACAGCCAGACATCCATGGACAGCCTGTTTGCCGTGGGAGAAACTAGCTGCAACGGCGTCCACGGCGCCAATCGTCTGGCCAGCAATTCCCTGTTGGAGAGCCTGGTATTCGCAAAGCGGGCGGCTGGAAAGGTCAAAGAACTGTATGGGACAGAAACCCAAAAGGAAGAAACGGCGTGAACAGCGGGAAAATGGCACAGACCTGCCTTAAATGGAACGTTTGTGGTGGACCGGATTAAAAAATCAGTAAATAGAAGGGAGAACAGGACAAATGAATGATATTACAATGACATTACAGGCTGACCACCTGATTTTAGAGGCGCTAAAGGAGGACATTTCCAGTGAGGATGTTACCACCAATGCAGTGATGAAAGAAGCCGTGAAAGGTGAGGTAGAGCTGATCTGTAAAGAAGACGGAATCATCGCCGGACTCCATGTATTTAAACGGGTATTCGAGCTGCTGGACAGTCAGGTTATGGCAGAGTTTTACTGCAAAGACGGCGATCAGGTCATGAAAGGCCAGCTCATGGGAAAAGTAACAGGGGATATCCGGGTGCTCTTATCAGGCGAGCGGGTGGCGCTGAATTATCTGCAGAGAATGAGTGGAATTGCAACCTATACGCATTCCGTAGCGGCACTCCTGGAAGGAACGAAGACAAAATTACTGGATACAAGAAAGACCACGCCTAATATGCGGATTTTTGAAAAATACGCTGTGCGGGTCGGCGGTGGATATAATCACAGATATAATCTGTCAGACGGTGTTTTACTAAAAGATAATCACATCGGCGCAGCGGGCAGCGTGGCGAAGGCCGTGCAGATGGCGAAGGACTATGCACCATTTGTGAGGAAGATCGAGGTTGAGGTTGAGAACCTGGATATGGTAAAAGAAGCGGTTGAGGCCGGTGCAGACATCATTATGCTGGACAATATGACGACAGAGGAGATGCAGGAAGCTATCCGCATCATAGACCACAGGGCCGAAACAGAGTGTTCCGGAAATGTGACAAAGGAGAACATCGACAGAATTACCGCGCTCGGCGTAGACTATGTTTCCAGCGGGGCGCTGACACATTCCGCGCCGATCCTGGATATATCGATGAAGAATCTTCATGCAGTATAAATCCGGACAGACAGAAAGGCAGGTGAAAGCATCTCATGATGACAGGTTCTGAACGCAGAAATGCTATAGTGAGCCATATAAAAAACAGTGCCATACCGGTATCCGGCAAGACACTGGCACAGGAATATGAAGTGAGCCGTCAGGTTATCGTGCAGGATATCGCCCTGATCCGCGCAGCCGGACACGATATCATTTCCACAAACAGGGGATATATTCTGAATGCGCCGAAGTCCGCCGGCCGGGTGTTTAAAGTGAACCATACGGACGATGACCTGGAAAATGAGCTGTGTTCCATCGTAGATCTGGGCGGCCGGGTCGTCAATGTTATGATTAATCATCGGGTATACGGGCACATGGAGGCGGAACTTAACATCAATTCCAGAAGAAAAGTCATGGAGTTTATGGAAGACATCAGGAGCGGAAAATCCAGTCCGCTCAAGAATATAACATCGAACTATCACTATCATAAAGTGGAGGCGGATAATGAAGAGACCCTGGACATGATAGAAGATATGCTCCGAAGAAAAGGATACCTGATCGAGCCTTAGATGGAGTTTCCTAATATCATAAAAAAGCCGGGGCTGTGAGCTCCGGCGGAGAAAGGTATGAAAAAGAAAATTTATCTGAAAAAGCATCTCTGCTTTGTATGATTATAATTTAAACAAAAAATGTGACAAAATTGTGATATCAGCATTAATAGTTTGTAAAAGAATCATTTAAACTTTATGAAGGGATCTTTAGAATTTATAAAGTCATACCCTTGACATTCGCAAATTGCTGTGATACGCTTTTTAACAGACCAAACAGAAATGAAAAACGCAGTGACGGAGAGAGTAGTCCGCAGGACATTCCACAGAGAATTCCCACAGTTCCTCAACATAGGAACGAACGCTGAGAGGGATGAATGAAGGGCAGATGAAGATGGCTTCTGAGCGGCGCACCGAACAGAGAACAGACGTGAGGCAGTCTGAGGAATTCTTAAGTATTTAAGTATGCCGCCGGAGGTTCTGTGCAAGGCTGCGATGGGTTCGCCCTTTACAGCGAAGGAGTGCTGGCTGGCACTTACTGAGGCTCTGTCCGTGAGGTCAGGGTGAATTGGAAGTGGTAACACGGATAGGATCCGTCTTCTTAATATTAATTAAGAGGGCGGTTTTTTGTGTTATAAGAGTACCAGTCTAAAGCGTTTTGGTACAGGTCAACAGTGAAATCGGGGCGTCCCTTCCACGGACAGGGCGGCGTTCTTAAAGGAGAGAGAATCATGTCAGAAAAACAAAAGTATTACATTACAACAGCGATTGCCTATACATCCGGCAAACCGCATATTGGGAACACCTATGAAATCGTCCTTGCAGATGCGATTGCAAGGTACAAAAGAAGCCAGGGGTATGATGTGTTCTTCCAGACAGGTACAGATGAACACGGTCAGAAAATCGAGCTGAAGGCAGACGAGGCTGGGATCACCCCTAAGGAATTCGTGGACAATGTGGCAGGTGATATCAGAAGAATCTGGGATCTGATGGATACATCCTATGACAAATTTATCCGCACTACTGACGAAGAACACGAAAAACAGGTGCAGAAGATTTTCAAAAAGCTGTACGACCAGGGTGATATTTATAAAGGGCATTACGAGGGCATGTACTGCACTCCGTGCGAGTCCTTCTTTACAGAGTCCCAGCTTGTGGATGGAAAATGCCCAGACTGCGGGCGCGAGGTTCAGCCTGCACAGGAGGAGGCGTATTTCTTTAAAATGAGCAAATACGCGGACCGTCTGATCGAGCATATTAATACACATCCGGAGTTTATCCAGCCAGTGTCCCGTAAAAACGAAATGATGAACAATTTCCTTCTGCCCGGCCTGCAGGATCTGTGCGTATCCAGGACATCATTTAAATGGGGAATTCCTGTGGAATTCGATCCCAAGCATGTGGTATATGTATGGCTGGATGCGCTCACGAACTATATCACAGGTATTGGGTATGACTGCGACGGAAACAATACAGAACAATTTAAAAAAGACTGGCCGGCAGATCTTCACCTGATCGGTAAGGATATTATCCGTTTTCATACGATATATTGGCCGATATTCCTGATGGCGCTGGATCTTCCGCTGCCGAAGCAGATTTTCGGGCATCCGTGGCTGCTGCAGGGCGACGGTAAGATGAGCAAATCCAAGGGAAATGTGCTGTATGCGGATGAATTGGTTGATTTCTTCGGCGTGGACGCCGTGCGTTATTTTGTACTCCACGAAATGCCTTTCGAGAACGACGGCATCATCTCCTGGGAACTGATGGTAGAACGTCTGAATTCGGACCTCGCAAACACCCTGGGCAACCTGGTAAACCGAACCGTGTCCATGACCAATAAATACTTTGGGGGAACGGTATGCGATAAAGGCGCTGCGGAGGATGTGGATGCAGACCTGAAAGCGGTCATGGAGGGGACGTCAAAGGCAGTGGAATCTAAGATGGAGGGACTGCGCGTAGCAGATGCCATTACGGAAATCTTCAACTTATTCAAACGCTGCAACAAATACATTGACGAGACCATGCCCTGGGTTCTTGCAAAAGACGGGGCCAAAAAAGACAGGCTGGAAACCGTACTGTGGAACCTGATTCAGGGAATATCCGCAGGAGCCGTACTTCTGGAATCCTTCATGCCGTCCACCAGCAAGAAGATTCTGGAACAATTGAACGGGGGCCATGTCACAGATAAACCGGAAATTTTGTTTCAGAGGCTTGATCTGGAAGAGGTACTGAAAAAAGTAGAAGAACTCCATCCGCCTGTGGCAGAGACCGGGGCAAAAGATGCGGAAGAAACCGTCATTGACATAGAGGCAAAACCAGAAATTACATTCGAAGATTTCGGAAAAATGCAGTTCCAGGTCGGAGAAATTATTGCCTGTGAAGAAGTAAAAAAATCCAAAAAACTGCTCTGTTCCCAGGTAAAAGTCGGAAGCCAGGTAAAACAGATCGTATCGGGAATCAAGGCATACTACAAACCGGAAGAGATGGTAGGCAAGAAAGTCATGGTGCTTGTCAACCTGAAACCAGCAAAGCTGGCCGGAGTACTGTCAGAGGGAATGCTGCTCTGCGCAGAAGACGCAGATGGCTGCCTCGCACTGATGACACCAGAGAAAGACATGCCGGCCGGTGCCGAAATCTGCTAAAAGGGGTCTGACCCTTTTGCGGAGGGGTCTGACCCCTCTGCAAAGGGGACAGACCCCTTTGAACTATCGAAACCCTTCTTCTCTCTTTACAATATATAGAGGCCGCTTTTTTGTTTCCATGTAATCTTTTGAGATATACTGCCCCAATACGGATATAAAAAGCAGCTGTATCCCGTTCAATCCCAAGATGAGCAGCACCACAAGCAGGATTCCGCTGGCTGCATAGCCTAAGATAAACGTCCGTACAGCCACGGCAATTCCGAGCAGCAGGGCGGCAGCCAGCAGGAGGCTGCCGGTTGTTCCGGCAAGCGTAATCGGGGCGGTTGAGAAGGAGAATATTCCGTCCAGGGCATACCTGAACAGGCTTCTAAAGCTCCATTTGCTGTTTCCCGCGGCACGTTCCACGTTGCGGAATGGAATCCATTTGGTATCAAAACCGATAAATGAAAAGATTCCTTTCATATATCGGTTATATTCCTTGAATTCCAGGATGGAGTCGGCCATCGCACGGTTCATCATGCGGTAATCCCCGGCCCCGTCACTCATGTTCATATCACAGATTTTGTTAACGATTTTATAGAATCTGCGGGAAAGAAAGCTTCTGACCCGCCCTTCTCCCTCACGGTCTTCCCGGAATCCGGCACAGCAGTCATAGCCCTCATTTTTCAGTACCCTGTACATTTCCCTGAGAAGCGAGGGCGGGTGCTGGAGATCCGCATCCATAAATACGCAGTAATCGCCGGAAGCATGCTGCAGACCGGCATACATAGCGGCCTCCTTGCCAAAATTCCGGGAGAACGACAGGTATTTGCAGCGTTTATCCCGATAAACCAGGCTTTGCAGTATTTCGGGTGTGTGGTCCCTGCTTCCGTCATCAATAAAAATGAATTCACACTCTGCAGTCTCTATGCCGCGGACTGCCTTGTCTATTTCCTGATAGAACATGGAAAGCACCTGTTCTTCATTATAGCAGGGAACGATAATGCTGATTTTATCCATGGTTCATTTCCTCCTTTTGGAAAATCTTATACTTACACAGCACATAATTCCATAATATAGTGATTACGCTTACTATGATCTTAGAAGGCAGAGGCGGTATGCCCAGGGCGCCTGCTGTCAGCCAGAGCAGGGCATTTTCCACCAGAAGCGTCAGGAACCTTAAACAAACAAAGGAAGAGAATTCCTGCAGGATCTGTTTCTGCGAGTGGAACACCAGTCTGCGGTTCAACAGATACGCCGTGATAACAGCTCCTCCCCAGGCCAATGTATTAGCTGCAAGGTACCCCACAGATATTTTTAAAAGCGCATAGTAAATTAAATAATTTACAAATGTTGTTACACCGCCGCTTAAGCAATAGAGTACAAGTTCCTTTTTGGTTTTCAGCATCCCGAGAAGCGCAAGCCTAGGAGCCCGGAGTGCATAAAGAAGATAAATCAGAAAGCTGCCAGTCGTAATAATAAATCCGGCCAGCTGTCCCGGCGCATGGAACCGGACGCTGATTTCATGAACTCCTCTTGTCAGATGAACACCTGCAAATGCTTGGTTCAAAGTAAGGATAGGAACATTTTTCCCGTCAACCAGGATTTCCATACCCCTTTGTACAGGAATGGAGGTTACAAAAAAGCCGTCCTCATCAAGAGATGCCCTGCAGGATAATATTTCACCGGATCGTGGCGCCTGTTCTTCAACCTCCGTATACTGTTTTTCCGCGAGGTTTTGTACGTCATAGGTATGCCAGTTTATATGCTTTATCAGATATTTTCCTTTGGAAAATGTAATAGTAAGCGTGTGAAGTCCCTCTTGAGAAGGACTGGTAAACTGGTAATGGAAAGTATTGTTTCCGTTGGGGTAAGGGGCGCCCGGACCGGACAGCTTATTTCTCATATGGTTTATATCAATGACAACCGCGTGCTGTCCCTGATTCTCAACTTCAAAATCCAGCAGCAGAATCTGTTCTTTCAAAGACTGGCTCAGTTTGAGCGCAGCTGTGGTTTCTTTCTTTACATTCAGAAGCCACCCCTCGTCCGTTTTTTCAGCCTGAATTGTGTCTGGCAGCTGAAGATCTTCAAAGGAAGGCTCATAAATCTTCATATTAGATTCCGCTGCGTCAGCAGGCTGATCGGCAGTATCGTTCCCAGGAACAATGGTATATCGGGTTATGGCATCAAGTCGGTCGTATTTGTTCAGTTTTTCATACTGTGACTGACTCATGAGAGAACTGGTCGTATAAGCAACAGGCAGCACATTCTCATTTTCAGCCAGAACAGGAAGGCTTTTGCCGGCCGTGTTTTTTTCAGTGCCTGCAGCTTTCACGATTTGATATCCGGCAGGCACTTGATCCTGAAAGGTCTCAAGATAACGCACCCCGAGGAAATTCAGTAAAAACGGATTGGAAGAGGGCAGGATCGCCAGCCTGTTATTAATCTGAACGGGGGACAGCAGCGTATCATAATAAAAGTCAGAGTATCCCTCATTAGAAATAGAGGAGTACATGGCACTTTTCTGCTGCCTGCCGTTTACCGCAAGATTGCCGGTATTGAGTACGTCAGTCAGTGTGTCGTATCTGTAGAGAGGAGATCCGCCATACACCGGGCTGCTGTCCAGCACAGAGTTGTCTGTGAATACATCTTCTTTCTTTACAAACTGTTCCTTCTGCATGGTCTGGTAAAACAGCATACAAGGCATGAAGCATAGCAGAACCCGGCTGGTCACATACCTGTACTTCAGTAGGGGTTCTTTCACCTTTATTTTGCTGACCAGTACAACAAGTAGGAGGATTCCAAGGTCAGCAGCTATCCATGGAAATGTATTCTTTGAACGGAAAAAGAACAAGCATGAAGCGGCAATCAAACAGGGCCAAAGCTTCCAGGTAATTTTTTCCATGCGCAGTTCATTTAAAAGTTTTGCGCATTGCAGTACAACGAGCGGTACAAATGGAATCAGAATCTTTGCACGGGCATACAGTGTCCCGTTCAATATCCATGCAGCGGCTCCGCAGAAGGAAACAAAGAGCAGCATAATACTCTCAGTCCGGTACTTTTTATGGCAGAGCCCCAAAAGCAGCAGGTAAAGGCATATTGCGGTCAGCCCCATTCCGTAAGGACTGTACAGGAGTCCGTGCATATCGGCATTTGCCCCAAGTTTCTCCATTAGATTCAGATTCTCAGAAGCGCGTTTGTGTTCCAGAATGACCAATGCAGTCGGTATAAGCAGAAGAGCCGCCATACCGATGGAAAGAAAGGCTGATTTTAAATATCGAAGCAATCCATGTTTCCAGAATTCCGTTCCCTCCTCACGCATCCAGTACCAGCCAATGACCGCGAGGCAGGCTATGGAGTAATAAAAACTGTTAAGGTAAATCAGCAGCATGCATAGCGGAAGAAACTGAAAACGTTTTTTCTTAATGCACAAAAGTGCCAGCATCAAAAAGGGCATATAATTTACAAACATGATCTGCCGATGGGTCTGAAAAAAACATGCGGCAGTCAGGAAAAACAGGCTGCCAAGAAAGGCAGACCCCTTATCCTGCGTGTGTTTTAGCAGCCAGCAATAGCAGAGCATAACGGAACAGAAATATCCTGCCAGCATATAGCCGATCAGAAAATATACCATAGGAACAAAAGGAAACAGACATCCGATCAGAATGTCCGGCCTCAGGTATCCATAGTAAGAAAACTGATATCCATTACTCCCGCCCCCTAGCGGCAGAAAAGCCGGCACCAATGTCCCCTGTTCCAGGCAGGCGCCGCGGATTGTCTCAGCAAGCCGGACATGCTGGCTCAGCCAGTCTGTATAAGATCCATAGAAATATCCCCCCGGAATGGTCAGAATCACCAGCATTATGAAGAGCCCGGCCAGCAGTGCGGGGAAGAAATAATTTTTGTTTGTCATACTCTCTCCTTTTTATGAGCGGTTACAGAATATTGTTTACATTAGTGGATTATACAACCCGTTTCTTAAAGAATTCCCAAACTGAATCTGAAGAATTCTTAAGAGTAACTATATTTTTTCTGAAATCATGTATAATGATATTGGAAACAAGGGGGTTGGTAAAAATGGAAACAGCCAGAATTTTAATCGTAGACGATAACCCGGAGATTCGTGAGATTATCAGAATCTTGCTTCAAGGGGAAGGATATGACATAGAAGAAGCAAAGAATGGAACAAAGGCCCTGGAAATGCTGGGGCTTAAGATGTTTGACCTGATTATTCTGGATATCATGATGCCGGGCATGAACGGATACCAGACTTGTCTGGAGATCCGGAAGCAGAGCAACGCGCCGATTTTGTTTTTAAGCGCGAAGGGACAGGAGAGCGACAAAACTCTGGGATTTTCCAGCGGAGGGGATGATTATCTGGTAAAACCGTTTTCCTATAATGAACTGGTCAGCCGTGCCAAAGCCCTGATCAGACGCTATCAGATATATAAAGGCAAGGAAGATCCTGATTCTGCCGCAGAGGATAGGAACAGCGAGGAAGGAAGCCAGGAAAAAAAGCGCCTGCACTTTCATTATCTTGAGATAGATGAGGAGCAGGAGACGGTGTATGCGGAAGGCCGGGAGATTGAACTGACGGACACGGAATATGCCATGCTCCATTTACTGATAAAGTACCGGCACCAGATATTTTCGGCGGAAAGACTGTATGAGGCTGTCTGGGATGAGCCTTACTATTACGGCGCCAATAATACGATCATGGTCCATATCAGAAATCTGCGGAAAAAGATTGAAAAGGATGCCAGGAATCCCGTTTTGATCAAAACCATATGGGGGAAGGGGTACCGCTGTGATTAAGAAGATAAAGACCGCAGTAAAAAGCTGGAAAATACGGACGAAGCTTTCAATACTTATGTTGGCAGCTGCGATTGCAAGTCTTTCCCTGTTTTGGGGGATCTGGTCTAATATGGGAAATGTATGGAAGTTCCTGTGCAGATTCCCTTCGATCACATGGGATGAGAATGCGCTGATTGAGGAACTGGAAGCAAATGCAAAATACTACGATGTTCCGGATCGGGAGGAAAATAAGGAGGCGCAGGCCGAATTCAAGTCGTTCTTTGCTCCTAAGGATGAGTATACGGGTATATATGTTTACGAAATCGGCGGAGACGGGCTTTTCAGGGCAGGAGCATACCCGGAGATAACCGAACGGATGGTATACGGCAGCCTGCTGGATGCAGGATACAAAATCACATCAGGGGAGATTGAGAACCACGATCAGAGGCCGATGGAGTTCCGCAATGGGAAATACAGCGTGATGATTTATTCCTATCACGCCATGAAAATGGTGTACCCATACCTTCTGTTCAGTGTGCTGATCAGCGTAGGTGCGTTCCTGACAATAAATCTGTTTTTTATTAACCGGAGGATGAAGGACGTTCTCTGCCTGAAGGATGAGGTGCTGCAGATGGCGTCCGGCAATCTAAAGCATCCGGTACCTGACTGTGGAGAAGATGAGATCGGGATACTGGCAGAAGAACTGGACAAACTCCGCACTGCGCTGGATGAGAATATCCGTCAGGAGGAAGAAAGCCGAAAGGCAAATCAGGATCTGATCACAGCCATATCCCACGACCTCAGAACCCCGCTGACGATTATTAACGGATATCTGGAAGTACTCCAGTTAAAGAAGATACCCAAGTCAATGGAAGAAGAGTACCTGGCAAGATGCCTGCAGAAAACAAGCGATATCAAAGAGATGACAGATAAAATGTTCGAATATGCGCTGGTGTTTGAAGAAACAGAAGCGGTCAATATGGAAAAAGTCCCGGTACAGGATCTGCAGGAAATTCTGCAGGAGAACCTGGACTTCCTGCGTCTGGCCGGATTTGAAGCAGAAGTAAATATCGAAGAAAGCCAGGGGTTCATGAAGGGTGATATCGTAATTTTAAAAAGAATATTCAACAATCTGTTTTCGAACATCTTAAAATACGGGGACAAGAAAAACCCTGTCAGGCTCACCTTCAAAACAGAAAAACAGCAGCTCAAAACAACCCTTATAAATACAGTCAAAAAGGAAGTAAATGAAACCGACAGCAACCGGATCGGACTCAAAAGCGTGGAAAAAATGGTAGAAATCCATGGTGGAGAACTGTATGTGCTGAGTGAGGCAGATATATACACCATACAAGTCTCAATTCCAAGGGGGACGTGAGCGTTGCAGGAGGCGCGGCAGCATTCAGGGGCTGTCGGGAAATGAGATTCATAAGCTGCATATTGAGGCAGACTATAAAGTCAGGCGGCAATATATAGTATGAATCATTCATTTCCCGACAGCCCCTTGGTTTTTTGCAGGATGATAAAAAAGGATTTAACGGGCCATTTGGAAAATTTTAATGACATCCTCCTTATATAAGGTCTGGAAGAAGCCAACGTGTCCGCCGCCTGTGGCAACGCATTTTTCGGCCATTTCTTCAATTTGTGCATCTGTGGGAGTTACACCCAGTTCACGGAGACTGGTCGGCATTCCGATAGAGCGGCACCAGTTTTCCCAGGCTTCAATACCTTTGAGGGCAGTTGCCTCTGTATCATAGAAGTTCTGTGCTGCATCAAATACACGGACTGCAAACTGTGCGAATCTTGCCGGATTTGTCTTATATACGTATCTTGCCCAGCTCCCCCAGACGGCACAGAGGCCTGCGCCGTGAGCAACATCAAACATACCGCCCAGCTCATGTTCGATTTTGTGAGATGCAAAGTCGGATACACGTCCGGTTCCGGTCAGTCCATTGTGAGAAAGACTTCCGGCCCACATCAGGGTTGCGCGAGCTTCATAGTTTTCAGGGTCTTTTACAGCAGTCAGGGCAGCTTCACGAACAGATACAAGAAGTCCTTCTGCCATACGGTCGATCAGGTCGACATCTTTTGTGTTTGTAAAATACCGCTCCATAGTATGCATCATAATATCAGAAGCACCGCTGGATGTCTGATATGCAGGAAGTGTATATGTAAGTTCCGGGTTCATGATCGCAAATTTAGGACGGGCGCAGTCATGGTTGTAAGAACGCTTGAGCATGCCGTCTTCGATGGTGATTACCATGGAGTTGCTTGTCTCAGAACCGGTTGCTGCGATTGTTGAGATACATCCGATAGGTGCAATTTTGTCGGTGGCAGTTTTGCCCAGCAGAAGGTCTTCCAGTTCAAAATCATTTGCAAGGCCGTAACCGATTCCTTTGGCAGAGTCGATTGCGCTTCCGCCGCCGATCGGAAGCAGAAAGTCAACTCCTTCCTCTTTACAAAGCCGGATCCCTTCTTTTACTAGTCCAAGTCTTGGATTCGGAACAACTCCGCCCAAATCTACATATTCCAGACCGGCCTCAGTAAGTCCCTGGTGGATACGGTCTAAAGTACCGCTTTTCTGAAGATAATCGCCGCCGAAATGTACAAGTACTTTGTGCCCGCCCATTTCCTTGATGACCTTACCGGCTTCTGCTTCAACACCTTTTCCAAAAATAACTTTTGTGGGGTTATAAAATTCAAAAATAATCATGTGTAAATCCTCCTGATTATAAAAGATTATTGTGCTGTCTATTATTATAGACGTTTCCGAAGAAAAGAATATTTGATAAATTGCACCAACTAAGTGAAAAAGTATAGGCAGAGATACAAAAACACAGAAACAGTGTAGGATAAACGTAACCGGAAATTTGAAAAGTAAATAAAACAAACGAAATATAGGGTAATGTGCACAAAAAGAGGGGGGATAAATTTGACAAATGTGATATATTTACCATTGATTGCACTAAGTTCATTGGTTAAAGTGCAATTAACTGATTTGTAAATAACTGCTGAAACTAGGTATAATATCTACAGAACAGCAAGGAAAGGTGGTCAAATGTTTTTACCAAGAGAAAAGAAAATCGGCTCAGTCACATTTTCTGTGTGATGCAGGGTTCCGGTCATAGTCCCGACGGCTGATGTCGAAGATCTTCAGGAAGA